>JAYWBY010000505.1:0-10844 GCA_043781115.1 Pseudomonadota bacterium | reverse complement strand
GAGACCCGGGAATTTTAAGTTGACCAGCCAGTCAATTATTGGTACTCAAATGAAATCGCTTAACAAAATATCATTTCGATGCAGCCGGCAGAAACGGGAAGGGCCCCTCGGGGAGCTTCGGGGGCGCTGGGACTGGCGGTGGGGTCTGGGCTTAAAACGCCCCGGCCGCGGCCGTTAGAAATTATCGTCCCGCGCCGGCAAGAAGACCTTCTGGTAGAAGTCCTGCGTCAACGGCTCGTCGGCCCGGTCGACCGTCAAGAGATCGCGCGAGAACTCGACCCGCGGCTGGCTGGAGTGGCCGGCGACGGTGAGCTTGCGGAACCTGAGCTGGGCCGGTTTCGCGACCCGGAGCTCGGGCTGCGCCCGAGCTTTGGCGTGTCGGACGACGAGCTTCGCCACCGGCACTTTGACGCCCTGTCCGGGTTGGACGGGGTCTTTGAGGTATTTGCTAGCCGACAGCGACTCGGCCTTTTGAATCGTCACGGGAGCAAATCGGTCTTGGCCGTTGAGGACGTAGTGCCGGTCGCCAATCTTCGGCAAGGCCGTGGTAGTCGGCTCCGCGCTCTTTGCAGCCCCGGCACTCGCCATGGCGAATAGGCCAAAAATCAAAGAGATCGTCTGGATGTTCAGTCTCATAGCCTTCCCTCTCGCACCTTCGTTCTATCGGCGGACGACGCCATCCAGCTTTTCGGCAGCCGCCCGCCCGAACTTGAGAAACCCTCAGTGGTCTTTGGTAATTGGGCCTTCGCGCCGATGAACCGGGGGTGGAGGTTCCCCTATGTCATTGCTGATCGTCGAACGAGGGCCTGGTGCGGGCAAGCGCCTGCCGATGATCCAGTTCCCGATTACCATCGGTCGCGACCCGACCAACACCTTCGTCATCGACGACGAAGAGGTGTCGCGCTTTCACTTACGTATTAAACGCCGCGGCCGCCTTTTTATTTGCGAGGACCTCGAGTCCAAGAACGGCACCTTCATCAACGGCGACCGCATCCTCAACTCGATCGTCAAGAACGGAGATAAAATCCTAGTCGGAACGACGGAGTATCAGTTCGTCGCGTCGGAACCGGACATTCAGCTTGCCGCCGAGATCCTGAAGTTCGACATGGTCGTCGCCGACGACCTGGGGCTCAAGGGTCCGATCGACGTCGGGCTCGTCGGCGAGGAGCGCAAATTCACGCCGATTCGCCTAAACCAACAGAGCGTCGTCAACCAACTGACCGACGACATTCGCGCCGTTAAGGAGGTCTACGACCTCCACAGCAACATCTTAGTCATCGACGATCTCGAGGAAGCCTCGAAGGCGCTGCTGAAGTCGATTGGCAAGCTCATGCCGTCGGCGGCAAGGGCGGCGGTCTTCGTTTGGGCGGCGGCGAGCCGTCAGCTCATTCCTTCCGCTGCCCGGCACTACAAACGCAAGAAAGAGAGCTTCCTCCTCAGTCAACGCTCGCTCGAGGACGTTTTGGCGCGGAAGCAAGGCGTCCTGCTTCTTGCCGAAGCCGCCCCGACGGTAACCCAGTCGGGCCGCAACCGCCTCGTTCTGCCGATGATTCACAACAACGAAGCGATTTGCGTCCTCCACATCGAGTCGGACAACCCCCGCAATCCCTTCAATCCGAAGGAAATGGAGCTAGTCCAAGCCTTGGTTAGCCGCTGCGCTCCGAGCTTCGAGACGATGCTTCTCCGCCGAGAGCTCGACGCCTGGATGGTCGGGATGATCGAGACGATGGTGGCCACCATCGAAGCCAAAGACACCTACACCCACGGCCACTCCGAGCGCGTCAGCCGCTATTCGATGGCGATAGCCGACGAGTTGAAGCTCAACCGCGAAATCAAGCGCCTCCTGCTCGTTAGCGCCCTCTGCCACGACATCGGCAAGGTCGGCATACCCGATGCCATCCTGAAAAAGGCGTCGATGCTCAGCGCCGAAGAATACGACGAAATGAAACTCC
Organism: Pseudomonadota bacterium; assembly: GCA_043781115.1. Lineage (GTDB taxonomy): Bacteria > Bdellovibrionota_B > Oligoflexia > Oligoflexales > CAIYRB01 > CAIYRB01. Next base: position 8,892 of record JAYWBY010000505.1, on the reverse strand, counting down.
ACCCGACTATCGGAGCCGACATCGTCAGTCATATGCCGAATGCTCACCGCTTCATCTCCGGCGTCAAACATCACCATGAGAAGTGGGATGGCACTGGCTACCCTGACGGCCTCGCCGGCGAAGAAATTCCGTTCTTTGGACGGATCGTGGCGCTTGCCGACGTCTTCGACGCCATGGTCTCCGGCCGCGCCTACTCAGGCTTCATGGAACAAGGTGACGCCGTCACCCGCATCGTCGAAGAGAAAGAGCTTTTCGATCCCGAAATCCTGAAGGCCTGTGTCCGTGCCCACGAAAACGGCACCCTGACCCTAAAGACCAGCACGGCCAACAATGACCCGGGCCAAGACGACCCCCCACCCGCGGTCGTCGGCGATTCCGTCGAACAGCCCCGCACCCAACAGCCGAGTCGTCTTAGGCCGCCGGGCCGTAAGCGCTAGGTTGTCAACAATTCCAGCCGCACCTAAGCGTCGACGTCTACGTCCAGGTCTAGATCTATGCTTAGGTGCGGCCGACGCACCCTAACGACTCCTGTGCATCCCGACCTAGCCTCCTGGCAGCACGCCGGAAAGTCGGCTATAATTACAAAAGACTTCAAGAATTTCAGGCCTAAGGAGCGACCTATGTGGGGAGAGCTGGCGCAAAGCCTTCAGCACGCCAATGGCTACGTCATGACCATCGCGGTCCTGGGGTGTTTGGCGCTCGTCGTCTTGTTCGAGCGCTTTATCATGCTGCGCGTCGTTTATCACATTGATTTCAATAAGTTCCTAACGAACTTGAAGAAGATGGTAGCGGCTGAGGACCTCGACCGGGCCATTACTCTTTGCAAGAACACGTCGGCGACGTCGCTGCCACGCATCGCGATGCGCGCCCTCGAAGCCGCGGAAACGGACCCGACGAAGGTTCGAGGCACGATAGAAGAAGAGACGATCGACTTCTTGCCAGCGATCGAGCGGCGCATCGGTATCCTTCCCGCCTTTACGTTGATCATCATGCTAGTCGGAATCCTCGGCACCATCGATGCGCTCTGGACGGCGTTTCAATCGATCGACGTGCTCGACACCGCCAAGAAGCAAGCAACGCTGGCCCAAGGAATCGCCGCGTCCCTCAACCCGACCGCGTTGGGTTTGATCTTCGGCATGGGCCTTCTAGCCGGCTTTTACTTGATCAAGGGCATGGCCGTGAACTTAGTCGAACGACTTCACCACGGTGTCGCCGTCCTTAACAACCTCTTGGTGCCCCAAGAAACGATGGCCTACATGCCTATGGCCGCCGGCGACTCTGCGCCCACGGCGAGCAGCGGTTTCGACAAGCCCCAGGATTTCCCCGCAGCCAAGGAAGACCACGCAGCCACCACGGATGAAGCATTCGATGACGTATCGGTCGAAGATATCAAGGACGAAGAAGAGATTATCTGACGACCGCTGGGCGATCTCCTCGGTGATCGTCGGCCTCTTCGGACTCTTCGCGATCGTCACGTTCAGCCTCAGGGCGGTCACGCTGTCCTGGGTTTATGGCGTCATTCCCGCGGAAATTCCCGTCGTAGCGGCGTCCATTCAAGACCCAGGCGCTTACCGCTTCAAGGAGTCGCCACGTGATTCTCTGACCTCGACGACGCCGGCCGTCGTGTTGACGACCGAGGCGTTTTACTTTGGCGACCTGGCAGCATTCACGTCCAACTTCAACGACGTGCGCGGCAAATTCATGCTTCGGCACGTCGACGGCGAGCCGCAATTAGCGACATTGGTGCAGACCATGACCAATTGGGTGGAAGGTCGCGCGCATCAAGACAACGTGCCGATCAACAAGATTCTCGTCTTCGTGCCGGCCGGGGACATTCCCATGCCGATCGTCATTCAGGTGCTAGCGGGGCTCCGCAAATCTCCGTCCTTCGAACGCGTGATCCTTGGCGGCGGGCTAATGTGATGCGACCAAGACGCAAATACTGGGCTGAACGCGCTGTCGCCGTCAGAGAACGGTTGGACGAGGCCGTCCATTGGTTCCCGTATCCCATGCTCATCTCGTTCGCACTTGTTCTAATCTTTACCGGTCACGTGCTTTTTGGCACCAACCCGCGCGCCGGCAACCCCGCGAACATCATTAGCTTCCCGTCGGAAACGCGCAAGGACAGCGCCATCTGGCTCTCCGTAACGCCGATCGGAGACGAAATCGTCGTCACTACCGCCGACCGAAAGGTCTTTCGCTGGCGCCGCGAGGTACGGAGCCTTTCCGAACTCAAGAGTTTTTCGGCTTACTTAAAAGGCCGAGTCGCCGACGAAGTCCAGGGCGCCGCCATGGCCAAGCACGCCTTGGCCTCGCAAGTTTCGGCAGTAATCGCCGCCGACCAAAGACTGAAGTACCTCCACGTCCGCCCGATCATCTACGCATTGGCGGAAGCAGGGATTTCTCAGTACGCTTTTGAGACCCAGAACCCTATGGTCTCGGTTGCGCCCGCTCACAAAGCCGAAGCCGCGGGTGACGAGCACCTATGAAAGCAGCGGACCCCAAAAAGAGCGGCAAGAAGACGACCGGGTCTTTGGTCGTGCACGTCGAGGTCCTGCAAAACGGCGCGACGCTCTTGACCAAGTCTCGACCACTTAAAGGGTCGAACGTACTAACGCTGACTTCAGCCGGCGAAGGCCAGTTCGCGCTCCCGCATTACCCGCTCCCCGACGGCAAGTTGGAATTCCTCCGCACGACGAACACCGGAGCCACGTTGATCGTGGATCACCAGTGGGAAGGGTTCTGCACCTCTGGCGGCGAACTGGTGCACATCACGCGCGGCGACAGGGGCCGCCAGACCCTGCCTCTCGGCAAGGGCGACTATGCCAGCATTACCCACGAAGACCTTCGCATCATGGTCAAACTCCTGCCCCGCAGAGCGGCGAAGAAATCAACGGCTCGCAGAGGCACTAACCCGGCCTATCGGCGGGGTTTGACGCACCTCTTCTTTCCGACGGTGGAAGAAAAACGCGCCCTGCTAATCGCCGCTCTCGCGTGTCTCGTTATTTTAGGCGGGGCTTACGCCGGTTTGATGAAGCGGACCCTGCATCGGCCGACGCGGCTCGCCGAAACGGAGAGCGATTTCCTGCTGCCTTTCCTGGCACCCGACCACTTGCGCACCGGCCCCGAGGCCTTGCAGGAGAACCTGGATCGCCGTCAAAACGCGCGCTCCGTAATGGAGTTCTATCAAGCGTTCACCGCGCTGCTGACCGGCTCGCCGTCGTTCGACGCACGCTATTTGATGCCGACGAGCATCGAACTCTACCATCAACTTCACGAAGCGACGCGCCAGCTCGTCGAGGACAAAATTCGCCAACAGCAAGAAGTCGACCATCTCCAAGCCATGAAGTCCGGCGTGGGTGTTCTTCCCATCGCAGCGGTCATGGGAGAGAGCATGTCCGGAAGCATGCTGCGCGTTATCGACAAGATCGATATTATGCAACAAGGCTTCGCCGCCGATCTAAAGGCCAAGCGCCAAATGCAGCTCGAATTTCCCAAAGACCCGGAATATAACTACGAAGAGTACAAGAACCTCGGTCGACCCGACGACCGTGCCGCGGCTTATCTGGCTCAAATCAAGCCCTGGGAAAAGTTCACCAACGAACAGATGATGTACGGCGAAGCCGAAGCCTTGGCGCAACGCGCTGGGCGGAAACAGCGGCGAATGCACGCGAACACGCGGCCGAGCGAGTACCTTTCGTCCGCGACACCCCAGCCGATCGAAATTCCCGCTGGCGCCAAATTCGCTTCGTTCGTCTCCAACGTCGATTTCATGCTGACCGACGAGAAGATATATCAGCTGCAGGGCTCCGAATACGGCGTCGCCCGGCCGAATAAGGCCAACGTCGTCATCCGCGAGCCGCTGGTCGGAGAAATCGACCCCGGTCTCGTCGAACACTTCATCGCCGAGAACAAGTACCAGCTGCAGCTCTGCTACGAACTGGCGCTCAGGCGCAACGAGGACGCCTCTGGCACGATGGAGTGGCGCTGGCGCATCGATTCTCGCGGTTCGATTTCGGACATTGCGCTGATTTCAACCAGCATAAAAGATCCGCGCATGGCACAGTGCATCAGACAGAAAATTGGAACTTGGCGCTTCCCGAGGCCGCGCCGCGGTAGCGTCGAAGTGAGCTACCCTTTCGAGTTCGCTCCTGCCGCCAAAGGCTAAGATGACCGGCCTATTCCACGCTCCCTCGGACCCCAAGACGCTGCGCATCATCCCGATGGGCGGCTGCGGCGAATTTGGCATGAATTTGACTGCTTACCTCTGGCAGAAGAAACTCTTCGTCATCGACTGCGGCGTCAAATTCCCAGATCCGATCCGTCTCGGCACGGACGCCGTCTTGCCGGACGTGTCGCCTTATTTCACGGAAGCCGGAGGCGTTTACGCTTACATCATCACCCACGGTCATGAAGACCACATTGGCGCGCTGCCGCATGTATTGAAGAAGTGGCCGGCGCCCGTCTATGCCACGGGATGGTCCGCCGAGCTGCTGAAAATGAAACTCCAGCGCTTAGGCGAGGATCCCGACCGGTATCCCGTCACCATCGTGCAAGCTGGCGACCATGTGCGGGTCGACGAATTCGACGTTGAATTCGTCCATATGAATCACTCGATTCCTCACACCTGTGCGCTGTTCATCCGGACGCCGGCCCTGAACGTTTTTCACACTGGCGACTTCAAGTTCGACGACCAACCGCTGCTGGAAGCACCGGCGGATTGGACGAGGCTGAAAGCGATTGGAGTTGAGGGCGTCGACTTACTCTTGGCCGACAGCACTAACGCTGAAAAAGCCGGCCTCTGCCCCGGAGAAGCGACCGTCGTTGGGCCGCTGACCGCCGTTTTGAAGGCCGCTCCCGAGGCCGTGCTGCTCTCGACCTTCTCGAGCAATCTCTTCCGCCTAAAATCTATCGCCGACGCATGCATCGCCGCCGGCCGACGCGTCTTCATCGCCGGCACCGGCTTGGAAAATACGCTCGGGATCGCCAAAACGCTCGATCTTTATCACTTTCCGGAGAGTCTCCGAATCAACGAAGACCAAGTCGGCCGCTTTCCTCGCAGCAAACTGGTCGTTTTGGCGACCGGCTGCCAGGGCGAATGGCGCTCGGCAATGGCGCGAATCGCCAAGCAGGAATTCAAAGCGTTTCGCGTCAAGGCAGGCGACACGGTCGTCCTCTCGTCCCGCATCATTCCGGGTAACGAGAAGGCCCTCTTGACCATGTTCAACGAGTTTCAGAAGGCCGGGGCGCGCATCATCACGGCGCGCGAAGTTCCCGGAATTCACGTCAGTGGCCACGCCTACCAAGGCGATTTGAACCTGCTCCACGATGCTCTGAAACCTCGCTTTTTTGCGCCGGTTCACGGTGCTTTTGGTCAACTTAAGGCCAACCAGGGTCGAGGCGAAGCGGCCGGTAGCATCTCCCAGCTCATCGAAACCGGCGACGTGTTGGACGCCCGTCGCGACGGCATCGAGAACGTCGGCAAGATCGAAATCTCACTAAATTACGTCGACGGCGATTCCGGCGTGGTCATGTCGTATGAGACTTTGCGCGACCGTTTGCGCATCGGCGAGCTGGGCTGCGCCCTGGTCACCGGCGTTTATGACTGCGGCAAGAAGGACTGGGTCGTCCCCGTCGAGGTCGAGCTGACCGGTCTGGCTCTGCCTCAAAGCGACGACGGCGCCGGCTGGTTGCGCCAAGTCGCCGGGCGAGTCGCGAACGAAGCCGCTAAACTAGCCCAGGGCAAGGGTGCCGAAGGCACAAACCTCGACGAAGGCATTCGGATATTCCTTAGACGCCAATTGTTCCAGGTGCTAAAAAAGAAGCCGGTGGTGCTCGTAAAGCTTCACCTGATCTAGAGCTGCGGAAGGCCTAACTCCGTGAACCCCATTCTCATCTCCGCCGCGAAATTCGAACTGGATCCTCTGACCAATTCGTTGCAGCAGCTCGGCCACACCCCCGACACCCGCCTGACAGGTATCGGAGCGCTCAACGCCGCCAAGAGGGCCAAGGCGCTCGGCGAGGCCTGTCGCGGTCGCAACGTCATTTTCGTCGGCACGGCCGGGATTTTCGGGGCATTTCCGAAGGTTCATTTGGTGCGCGCCACCGAGGTCCTTTGGATGCCGACCTGCGAACGGCTCGGATTTTCTTATACCGTGAAGGACACGGCGCCGCCGATCACCTTGCCCGAGCCGCCGGCTTATTGCCGCAATTTGCCAGCCCGGCGCGTCATTTGTTCACCGGGAATCAGCCTCGTGAGCAAACTCCCAGACGGCTTTGCCGCTGACACCGCGGTCGAGAATCTCGAGCTTTATGCGTGCATCGGCGAGATCGCGCAAGCCGCCCAGAGCGTCGCGGTGATTCTTGCCGTTACCAACGCCGTCGGCGCCGACTCCCATTCGCAGTGGCGCCAAAATTTCGCTTCGGCGGCCGGGATGACGGCCGAATTCATCAGCAGCCGAATCGCCTAGGGGTACCATGGATCTCGTCGGCAAAAAGACCGTGTTGAAGACCCACCCGTTCTGCGTCGAGGAGATCTCGCTCTCGCGGGACGGCCAGCCCTTTGCGCACCCCTACTACCGCTTGACCTGCGCCGATTGGGTCAACGTCCTGCCGATTACTTCGGACAACAAAGCCGTCTTGATTCGCCAAGCAAGGGCCGGATCGATGAAGAGGGTCCTCGAAACCCCTGGCGGAATGATCGACGCCGGCGAGAAAGACTCGACCATGGCCGCGGTGCGGGAACTGGAAGAAGAAACCGGCTACACGACGCAACGGATTCTGCCGCTGGGAGCGTTAAATCCGAACCCCGCGATCATGACTAATCGGTGCCACTATTTTTTGGCGCTCAACTGCCACGTCAATCCCAATCGCCAGCACTTCCCTGACGCCGAAGAGCGCATCGAGGTCGAGCTTTATGACGTCGCCGAGCTGGATCACCTGGTGCGCTCGGGGCAGGTCGACCATAGCCTATCGGCTCTCTGCATCATGCTCGCGGCGAAGTATCTGAAAGTTCCGCCACAACCTTAGCCAGCTCGTCTTGCCAGGTCGGACGTGTGACGCCGAAGGCCGCGCAGAACTTACGGCAGTCGAGGCGCGAGTTGCGTGGCCTGGAGGCCGGCAGCGGATAGGCCTCGGTCGGGATCGGAGCAATGATCTTCGTCTTGATCGGGAAACCGTGTTCCTTCGCCAAGCGAAGGGTTTCGCTGGCGAAGCCATGCCAACTTGTTTCGCCGGCGCAGGCGAGATTGTAGAGGCCGCTGACGCCAGCAAAACCGCTGACCAACCCCCGCTGCACAACCACTGCAGTCATCGCCGCGAGGAAGCGGGCCGACGTCGGCGCGCCGATCTGGTCGTCCACGACTTTGAGCTCTTCTCGTTCCTGACCGAGCCTTAGCATCGTTTTCACGAAGTTCAGACCATGGCTGCTGAAGACCCACGACGTGCGAAGAATGGTGGACAGGGCTGCAGTTCCCGCAATCGCCGCTTCTCCGCGGGCCTTCGACCGGCCGTAGGCATTGCAAGGAGCCACCTTTACCTTTTCATCCTGTGGCTGACTGCCTTCGCCCGGCAAAACGTAATCCGTCGAGTAATGGATCAAAAGACCCTTAGTCGTTGAAAGCTCTTCGGCCATGATTCCCGGTGCGTTGGCATTGACCTGGTCGGCTATAGCCGGTTCCTGTTCGGCCCTGTCGACAGCAGTATAAGCCGCCGCATTTACAATGATTTTTGGATCGATTGAACGCACCAACCGGCGTAGCGCGGGACCGTCGCGCAGGTCGATTAATTCGTTTGGCGGCGGCAGTCCCGGCAAAGGCGCAAGATCGGACGTTACTACGCGCCCATATGGGGCCAGCGCCTTCGCTAGATAAGAGCCAACCTGTCCGTTGCAGCCAATGACGAGGATGGTTGGTGGGGGGATGGTCATCGGAACGACTCTATTTGCTTGGCTTGAAGGGGATTAGGCGGTCCACCGGTAGATCCTTCAGCCTGATGCCTACCTGGTCTTTCGCCGACAGAGTCGGTTGCTGGCTTGGCCATTTGATGCCGACGTCTGGATCGTTCCACATTAGCGTCAACTCGCCGCCGGGAAAGTAAGTGTCGGTACATTTGTAGTGAAAAAGGGCGTCCGCACCAGTGACCAAAAAACCATGGGCCACGCCCGGAGGAATGTAGAGTTGGTCGCGATTATGATCGTTCAGTCTGGCGGCGAACCAGCGGCCAAAGGCGGGAGAATCCCGGCGAATGTCGACCGCGACGTCGTAGACCTCGCCCTTCAACACACTGACGAGTTTGCCTTGCGGGCTCGGGTTCTGAATGTGCATGCCACGCAGGACTCCGCGCGTCGAGTACGAGAAGTTGTCCTGCACGAACGGTAGGTCCATACCCGCCTCTTCGTAGCGAGGCTTGCTCCAGGCTTCGAAGAAATAGCCGCGGTCGTCGCCGTGAACTTTGGGCGAGACAAGGATCACGCCGGGGATCGGGGTCTTTTCGATCTTCACTTGCTCTCTCGCTCAATCAAATCGATGAGGTATCTGCCGTAGCCGCTCTTCGCCAGGTCTTGCGCGAGCTTGCCCAGTTGATCAGTGGAAATGTATTTCATCCGCCAGGCGATCTCTTCCGGGCAGGCGATCTTCAAGCCCTGACGGCTCTCGACCGTTTCGACGAAGTTTGTGGCCTGCACCAGGGCTTCGTGGGTGCCGGTGTCGAGCCATGCCGTGCCGCGACCGAGCGTCACGACTTTCAGGCGGTTCTTCTTCAGATAGGCAATGTTGACGTCGGTGATTTCGAGCTCGCCCCGGCGCGAGGGAACCAGTTGCTGCACCTTGTCAAACACGGTCCCGTCGTACAGATACAGGCCGGTCACCGCATAGTTCGACTTGGGACGCTTGG
>JAYWBY010000504.1:0-3974 GCA_043781115.1 Pseudomonadota bacterium | reverse complement strand
CGCGAACGTTCCGAAGCAAAGTAAAATACGTCGATTCATGGAGCCTCTCAATGGTTCACATTCACGTATTTATTTCGGAATGGTGCTACGATATCTTTAGATCCTTCTGTAGATTCTGGACCTTATCGATCAGCCGCCGATGATGTAACGGCGCTTCGGCCTAGGCAAAAGTCCGCTTTTTTTGAGAAGTTCCAATGAGCGCGGCTCGTCTATACCTAACGTTGATGCTCGTTCTAGGTAGCCAACCCTGTGGGGCGCAAGCGTCACAGGGGGCGATGCATAAGGGCGATTTCGACTATTTGGCCCTGAGCTGGAGCGGAGCGAGCTCCGACTTTTGGTCTCTGGCCCAGGTTCAATTCGTCTGCTCAACGGTCGCCAAAACGATGCTGACCGGCAATGCCTTTTGGGGTTTAGGCGTTTTTCGCAGTTATGGCTGCTACCTTGACGGCAAACTCGTCGACGGCGTAACCGGCACTAGCCCGTGGCTAATGACTCTCGAGCCGGGCGCGAATGCCTTTACCGTTGGTCTGTATCGGCAGGCAACAGGAGAGGTTGCTCGGTCCACGAAAAGCCAAAATCCGGGCCCTCGCCTCGAAGTGCAGTATGAACTACGTTTGACGCCAGCAAATTATATTGCTGAGTTTTTGCGGGACGAAAACAATGCGCGCTTACTCACGGCGCCCTTCGTCTTGTCGCTTCCCGCAGTGGCTCGCGTTTCGATAAAAGACATTGCTCGAGGTTACAAAGAGCTGCAGACAGAGTCGTTCAATGAACGAGTAGCGGCAATCGCGCCGCCGAACAGGGTCAGTCTAAATTCGCTGGCATCGGTCGACCCCATGAAAAACGCGCGCCTGGCCGACGTTGGACGCGGCGTGCTTACTGCTGAAGGGAACAGGAATTGGCGTTGGGCTCTTTATGATGCGTCCCAGCGGTTTCCGTCAAACGAGGTCTTTTTGAGCACCGTCAGCAGCGCCGACGTTCAGGCCCAGCTGGCCGAGTCGATCACACGCATTTACTCGGCGGCATTCGATAGCGAAGATCCGTTCTTTTTGGCTTCGGCCCTGAAGGGCAAGCTTGATATGAGCACCTACACCGTCTCCGATCATGTTGCGCCGCTTGCCATCGGAGTGAGGTACGGACGCGACATTGACGGCAGCGAGGCCGACTTCGGACGGCCGATCACTACCCTAGGTGTCGTCGTCGAGGCGCGCGCCGGGATGATGAAGGGCTTTCGGGGATACTATGACCAGATGCCAACCGTTACCAATCCAGAGACGCAGGCGCAGTTTGGCGCGCGCCGTGCACTTGTCGGCCGCACCTTTGATTTCAAATTGCCCGTGTTGGCCGACCGCCTCGAGCTGACACCAAGAGTCGGCGTTTGGGACGTCAAGACGAAGGTTCTCCTCGTTGACCCGGCACAGCCGGATTTTACCGATGTTCTACCGATCGAAATCAACCGAGCCCTCGGCGTCGGCCTGGAAGGTGGACTGGAGTTTTCCGCCGCCAACTTCGTAGGACGGCTGTGGGGCAGCAAAGACTTCTCCGCCGGCGGCAAGCTCGATCGCTACTCGGGCGGCTCGGTCCAGGGGACGCGTTACGGCGCCGACGGAATCTTTCGGTTGATGGAGATTGGCGGCAAGCGGACCGGGAATTGGCTCGCTCCAATGGTTTTCGTGCTCAAGGAGCATGACGTCATCACTTCCACGCAGGCACAGTCAATCCAGATGGGCGATCAATTGATTCAATTCGACGGTGCGACCGTCGACTTCGCCATGACTTTCGTGGGTGGCGGGCTGGGTGTCATCTTCTAATATTTGTAATTTAGTAGATGAAGGCGTCGAGCGCGGAAGTTTCAATAGTACTCGTAGATGATCAATACGCCGGCGGCGCCGGCACCGCCAAGATAACCGGTGGCGTTCGACGTCTTGCCAGCGCCGCCGCCTCCGGCTCCGTATCCCGCTCCCGCTGCGCCGACCGATCCGGCGCCGGAGCCGTTGTATACGCCGCGTCCGCCGCCGCCGAGGAACGTCGTACCACCTTCGCCGCCGCGCCCCGCCAGCGAGTTGTCTTGCTGGCTATCGGAACCACCTTGTCCGGTGATGTTGATGCTACCGTTCGTGGCGGTGCCGCCTGTACCAGGAGTCGCTCCGGCGGTGTTTGCGCCACCCGCCGTATTCGTGCCGGTGCCGCCGCCCCCACCATTGGCAGTGTAGGTCGTACCACCAACCGTCAGCGACGTGGCGCCACCGGTACCGCCGGTGCCGCCGGTGGCTGCGCCAGCGCTGCCAGCACCGCCAACCGCGTAGGTGTAAGGTCCAGCTCCAATGCCGGTCAGGAACACCTCGAGGTAGCCGCCGGCGCCGCCGCCGCCGGCGCCCATGATGCCGTTGGTCGTGCCGATGCCGCCGCCGCCGCCGCCGCCGCCCAACATCTTGACGAGAATGCGCTTGGTGCCGCTGGTCGGGGTGTAGCTCGTGCCGGAGGTAAGGTAGCGGACGTTGGCAAGGCCTTGGCCCGCCCAGCTCATGGTTCCGGCGCCGTCGGTGGTCAGAACCTGGTTGGCCGAGCCGTCCGCCGAGGGCAGCGTGTAAGTCGCCGAGCCGGCGGCCGCGGCCGGAGCAAAGCCGACATAGCCCGACGTCGCGCCTGAGAGTCGCAGCGTGCCCTTGACGTCAAGCGTCGAGCCAGGAGTCGTCGAGTTGATGCCGACCCGCCCGTTCGTCGTGTCGAAGTTCACCTGCGCCGTGCCTGCGGCATTGGCAATCTGAATCGCGGCCGTAGAGTTGGCAGAAGGCAGCAGCTGCGAGCCACCGGTGATCACCGTCGTGCCCAGGGTCTTGTTGGTCAAGGTTTCCGTGCCGGCGAGCGTCGCGAGTGTCCCAGTAGTCGGCAGGGTCACGGCCGAGCCGGAGGCGTTGCCGGACAACGTGACGTTGCCAGTGTCGACGGTCAGGTTTTTCTTAAGACCGAAGGTGCGGGCGGCGTTGTCGACGTCGATGGTGACAGTCCGACCAAGGGTAAGAGCTGTCGTCGACGTCGCCGCCAGAGTTACGTCAAATGCCGCTGACGTGTCACGGATGCCGAGGCCGGTCAAGCCAGAGTGCGAGCCGCCGTTGATTGTCGGCGAAGTCAGGGTTTTGTTGGTCAGGGTATCGGTGGTGGCGCGGCCGACCAGGGTGTCGGTCGACGTGGGCAACGTCAAAGTACCGGTGTTGGATATGGTGGAAATGATTGGAGTGGTTAGGGTTTTGTTGGTCAAGGTCTCGGTACCAGCCAAGCTCGCTAACGTGCCGCTGGCCGGCAATGTCACTGCAGAGCCCGAGCCGTTGCCCGAAATCGTCACGTTGCCGGTGTCGATGATCAAATTCTTTTTGAGGCCGAAGGTCCGGGCGGCATTGTCGACGTCGATGGTGACCGTGCGACCAAGGGTAAGAGCTGTCGTCGACGTCGCCGCTAGCGTTACGTCAAATGCCGCTGACGTGTCGCGGATGCCGAAGCCGGTCAGGCCGGTTTGCGAGCCGCCGTTGATCGTCGGCGAAGTCAGGGTTTTGTTGGTCAGCGTGTCAGTCGTGGCACGGCCGACGAGTGTGTCGGTCGAGATCGGCAGCGTCAGGGTGCCGGTGTTCGAGATCGAAGAGATCACCGGTGTGGTGAGGGTCTTGTTGGTCAGCGTTTCGGTGCCGGTCAAGGTCGCCAAGGTGCCGCTGGCCGGCAACGTCACGGCGGAGCCCGAGCCGTTGCCCGAAATGGTCACATTGCCAGTGTCGATGATCAAATTCTTTTTGAGGCCGAAGGTCCGGGCGGCATTGTCAACGTCGATGGTGACTGTGCGACCAAGTGTAAGAGCTGTCGTCGAAGTCGCCGCAAGTGTGACATCGAAGGCGGCCGACGAGTCGCGTAGGGCGAGAGCGCCAAGGCCGTTGAGCGAGCCGCCGTTGATCGTTGGCGAAGTCAGCGTTTTGTTGGTCAGCGTG
>JAYWBY010000503.1:0-3987 GCA_043781115.1 Pseudomonadota bacterium | reverse complement strand
CAGCACTCCCCGCGGCGAGGCCCCCGCCGTCAGGGGCGATTCAACCTCATCGTCGGACTCCTTGGAGCCCCTATATCTCCGCTGCATATCCCTGCCTTGCGAAATTTAAGACAGAGACTACTGGAACGTAACGTTCCGCGGGAAATTACTTAAATATCATTTCTTCGTCCGACGGATCTCGCCGATTCGGACTGCAGATGCCGGCGTAAAATTCCCTAGGGTTTTCAGCGTTCCATTGCTCCTGCGTCTTGTCGACGGGTCGCGGCGGCAGCCCCGGAATCGTGAAGACACAGTCCGTTTCGATCTGCGGACTGCAGGTCCGAGACATAAGAGAGCTCGATGAGTCCAAGCGGCGAGGGCAACTGCTTGCCGAGCCGGTCTCGGTCGATGTGCAGAAGCTCGGATTTATACTCCCGCGGGCGAAGGTCGAGCAAATCAGTCGATTGCTGGTGACGCCGACCATCGAGCCAGCCGAATAAGTCAAGTTGTCGGAGCTCTCCACATAGATGCCAACGGGGGCGTCTTTGATTCGACCCAATTGGTCTCTGAGACCGACGATGCTGCCATTGGCGCCCGTGTTGTTCTGATCAATGGCATACGAGATGGAGTTGCCCGTGATCGAAATGCCCCTGCTGCGAGTAATTGGCTCATAGCAGCTGGCACCCGTGCCATGCTTCGTGTTCCAGCGGCTTCTTTCGATGCCGATGCCGAATGATTGGCTGCCTTTGCGCAATCCGGAAATGCTATTTCCGTCGATGCGGACCAAGCTGGCGTCAGCAACGACAATGCCGCCAAGACTCTTGCTCGACCGGGCCATTTCCGAGACCCAAACGTCGCTTCCGACTCCAGCCAAAGGCAAGAAATTGTCCAAGGAGTTCCCTCGGACCAAGGGAGAAATCAGCGGGCTCAAATCAGTCCCCACGCAGCGGTCGGTTCGGGTGTTGTATTGACAGCCGCGGATCAAAATCCCGCTGACCGAATGATTGATCTTGTTGCCTTCGATCGCGATAGACTTGGCAATGTTTAAGCCGTTGTTATTTTCATAGGAACCGACTTGAATCGGCATGCCGGTATAAGAAACGGTGTTGTCTTGAATCGAGACAGCCGCGCAGGGTTGCTCAAAATATATCTTCGCATATCTCAGCTTGTTGCTGGTGATCGAAGCGTCGGAGCAACCGACGCTGTTGTTGTTGCCGATGACATAGACTCCGTTTAAGCCTCCCCATGGCGCGGCGCCTTTTGCCTTCAAAAGACTGAAAAACTCCGGATCGTTGTTGATTTCGTTGTGATCGATCGAAATGGGCAGGCGACTTGTGACGTTGGGCGAAGTTCTTGACACGTTGTAGCCGATGTTGAAATTGTAAATTGCGGCGGGCGGCGTCGATAACGGCTGCGGGGCCGCCGCTGAATTCGCGTAGGGTCCCGACAGATAGAGCGACGCCTTAAAGTTATTCAAGATCGTCGAGCCGGTTACGGAAACGCCGTTGCCTTCTCTTGAATTCAAGGCCCGATACCAGTTGTCGGTCTTGACGTTCGTCAGGCGGAGGTCACGGGCTCTGTAGGTGTGAATGGCGGTGCTTTGACTTTTCAAGAGTCCTTCGTACCAGTGGTTGGCGAGTGCGAGCCGGTCACCGATGAGCGCGATATCTTGAAACGAGTTTTGTGCGCCACTTGCGCCGCGTTCGGCAATGCTGACCGACGGCTGGCAAAGCAAATCGTTTGACGCCCCGGGGTTCTTCGGCGACGGGTTGCCCGAGGAAGGGGTATAGTCGCAAAAGTCCGCCATCTTCTCGAAGCCGGCCATGAACAAATACGTGCCGGTTCTCTTAGACCTGCGCTCCTCGGAACACCGGTCGGACAGACCCTTGGAGCCGTCGGGATTGCTGTCAAGGTAGCAGTCCCGCGTCTTGTTCAAGGTAATAGTGCTGGCGTTTCCGCCATCTTTACCTTCTCCGCGGATGGCGACACCGCGCGGCAGAGTGAATACGACCCATTGATCGACATAGGCGGAGTTGTTAGCCGACGAATGCTCGGGGTAGCTGGTCTTCCAGACGCCTTCGACGAAGTACGTCCCACTTGGAACAAAGACCTCGACAGGCTGGCAAACTGGGTAGCCCGCCTCGGTCCATGGCGCCGCGGGACACGCAGTGGCGAAGGCTTGACCAGCAGCGTAGAGACAATTTTGAATGGCGACGGTGTCGTTGACCGTGCCGCGGCCGTCGGCATTCTCTATCGACCCCTTCCAAGGGCAGCCGTTCTTGACATTGAAAATGGGGGCGGACGTGTTGGCGAACAGGGCTTCCGCTTCGCCGGTGCTAATCGATTCAGCGCTGGCGGAGGTTGAGGTTGCTCGGCGGCTATCGTGGGCATCTTCGGCGCACCCGTAGGTCGCAAGGACCATGACTGAGCAAACAACGAGCTGCATCTTTTTCACGTGTTTCCCTCTACCGCGTTTGAGCTGGACTCATTCAATTTCGGCAGACTAATCCTCAAATCTTAGGACTTCTTCGAGCAATGGAATTCTCTGGTATTGCCAGCCTCATAGCGCTGAGGCGCCGAATGATTTACAGACGGCCAAGTGGCACTCTGGTAGGCACTCGGCGTTGGTCGTCGTGGCAATTACCTCTTCGGTTCAACTGAGCCACCGACCTGGCCGAAGACCACCTCGTTGCCGTCCGGATCGATGTAGTGTTTGAGCTGAGTTTCCACGCATTTGCGAATTGCGAATCCCTTCCAAAACTGGCGGGCGGAGAAATTGGGAGTCGGGAGGCTTTTTGCGGGCCCTCCGTTGGAAACGGACTCCGGTTGCGGTCCCTTTTGGCAAAGGCCGTTGTACAGGTTCTCTTGCAAGGCCATGGAATTTTGCTCGCCTGAAAAGTCCAAGGCTTTGGCGCGGATCTTAGTCTTGCACGAGGCTTCGGTTGTATAAAAAATCGAATACCTGATGCCGTCGATCGTTTCAGTAATTTCTTCGGGAGGCGGAACGCCCTGGCCAGGGGGTGAAGTTGCCCCGGCCGTTGCATCGGTCAGGTTGATTTCGGGGGCCGAATGCTCTTCTCCAATGCCTATGTCTATGGCCGGTCCGGTATAAGGCAAAATGCCGGCCGATTCGAGGGCCCGACGCGACATCGTGCAAATGTTGCCAAGCGGAAACCGAGGGTCCAAGAGTTTTTTGCTGGATACCGGGCGATTGCCACCCGTTTCCGAAATCCCCTTGTTGGCGGCCGCGGCACCTTTAGCTGGCTCGTTCCCGGATAAACTCGTCCCGTCGCTGGAATTCGTCTGCTCTTGTTTGGCGGCGTCTCGTTTCGAGGAGTCTGTTCCGCAGGCGGCGGAAAAACCGATGACGCTCAACAAAGTCAAAATCCTGCTGGTCAGTAACAATCTGCTGCTATTCTTCATTGGCCGCTCCAAAGGGACTGGTTGTTCCGACCGTTTCGTCGGCGTCCCCCTTCTTATCGGCAAATGGTGCGTGGGTCCGAAGGGATTTACCCATCTTTCTGTATACAGCCGTATTCTGCCGCAACCATCATGACAGGATGCGCCTAAAGGCACTTGAGCAAACGCAGAGGCTTGACCACGGGCGAGCCCGTAAATTCCACCAACTCAACCGCCTGAGTTTTTTGACAATCTCAGATTCGGGAATTACCATGTCGGTCGCACGAGGTTTTAACGACGGGGAAACGCCCCAAAGGCGAGATTGGAGACTTGTGTTCAACACGTCGATAGTATCAATAGCATTCTCGGTCTTCTTCGTCTTAGCTTCCCCGCAGCAAGCAACGGGTGCCACCTCCTGCAATCTCCCAGAAAATGGGAGCATTATCGCTATTCCTCCGGAAACGGCGCGCGCATTGGTCACACTTTTATATGACGGCGTGATGTTCCGCCGCCCCGACGCAAGAGGTATCGAACATCATACATACAACATCCTCCGCTACGGATACGACGGGTTGATTCGTTCCGCGCGCAGTTTCGGCGAGTCCACGG
>JAYWBY010000502.1:0-3991 GCA_043781115.1 Pseudomonadota bacterium | reverse complement strand
CGCGTGGGCCGCAGCCAATAACGGATGGCGGGTGTAGTTGGTCGGCTCGTCGGTCACGAGTTCCGTCAAGAGGCTGATGGCGTCGTCGAAATCGCCGGCGTCCAAATCCTTGCGCGCTTCTTCCTCTTTCGTGCGCGCGCTGCAGGGCACCTGCTTCTTGCCCTCCTCGCAGTCGGCGATGTTTTTCTGCCCGCCGCAAGCGCCGAGGGCCCAGAGGTTTAGCGCGGCACCGGTTAAGATTTGAATTTTTTTCTTCGTCGCCACGCTCAAAACCCCGTGCTCAAAGAGACCATGTAGATGTGCCGCGGGTCCACGCCGGGATGGTCCCCGAGTTCTCGCGTATAAGTAGTTGCCGCCAACCGGAGGAGCAGCAAGTCGATTTCCGCCCCGTACGACGGGCTGCCGTTGTAGTAGCCCGTCGCCAGACCGAGATAGGTCCGGAGCATCAACTTTGTACCCGCATAGACCCGCTTGAACATCGGGTCGCCGTAAGCATTGCCAAGGTCGCGGTAGTCCGCGGAAAAGTGCAGGGCGTCGGCGCCCGTGTGCAAGGTCAATCCCGCGCCGACGCTCGAGACCTGCTTCAATTCCTTCGGCGTGTCGCTCGGCCCGGAGAGCTTGGTGTTGCCGACGTCGTCGACCTTGCCGGCGAGGGAGAAGTCGACCCAGGAACCTTGGAAGAAAACGAGCGACCCGGCGTCGAAGCCGACGCCTTTGTTGTGCGACGTCAGGTTTTGCACGAAATTGGGGTTTTGAAACTGGGAGATTGCGGCCGAATCGGTGATTTCCACGGAAACGTCGGGTTCGGCGACGTAGAGGTACTTCGCCGTCACGCCAAGGAGCAACCAACGGAACGGAGTTTTGATCCCCGTGCCGAGGGCGGCGCCATGGTAGCTTTCGACGCGAAACTGCACCTCGGGCAGGCCGCTGGCGCCGAACTTTTTGGCGCGGATGTCGGGTTCGAACCGGCTGATGATGCCTAGGCCGAAGTTGTTCGTCAGCCAGCTGATGGCGACGCCCCAGCCGAGGCGCACCGGGTCCTTGAAGACTTTGTCGACGAATTCGGTGCTCTGCTTTTCCTCGGCCGCTTTCTTTTCTTCGTCCGTCTGGTCGCTGGAACTCTTTTTGCCGCTGCGGGCGTTGTTCAAAATCGTCCGGGCGGTGTCCACCGACTCCTTGTTCGTAAGCAAGGTGAAAGTCGCGCCGGCCCACCGGTGAAACTTGCCGCCTTGCGGCAAAAGCGCCGGGTTGGCGAAGAGCATTCCTTCTTTCGACGCTTTCGTCAGCGAGGCGCCGCCGGCGGCGATGTCGTAGGGGTCTTCATAGACCGGTTGGTTGGTCTTGCGGGCCCAAGCGGGAGACGCGTGGAAAATAGCGGCAGCGGCCGCGCCTAGGACGAGGCGAGACCAGAAACGAACCGAGGATGTTGCCGCATTTCCCATGATTTAGGCGTGTTTGCCTCCCCTCCCGGTATCGGCCGGGTGGGCGGGAACCTGACGAATTGGGGTGATTTATTAGTTAAATCGCATAGATACGGAAAGTTCACTTAGGTCAGAACTCCCAGCCGGCATTCAGCCCGAGGAGCGGCAGAGGTGTCGAATCATATTTTGCCACTTCCCCGAGGACTTCTTTTTTGGCGGCGTCCTGTTCGTCGGCGACGATCTTTTGCATGTAGGCATTCACGAGCGCTTGGATGAGCGGCCCGAAGTTGGACTCGACGGCAGCGTCCACGGTCGCCGTGCGACTCGTCGTCATAGGCGCCGTGACGCCGGCCGCAAGAGCTAGAAAACCTGCGCGCCAAGGTCGCCACTGGTAGCCAAAGCCGAGGCGACCCATGAGACTGGTGCTGATCACTTCGCCCTTCAAGTCAAGGTTCAGCGTCGAGGCGCCGTCTGCACCGTTGCCGGCACATGACGCTTGGCCAACCGGGCAAGCGAGAAGCGGAGCCACGGCGTTGGCAGTGACGGTGATGCGCCGGTAACCGAGGCCCGTCAGCAAAAACCAGTGAGTGCCGGGGAGGTAAAAAAGGTCGAACGCCGCTTGCGGGCCGTAGGACACCTTCAAATCGACGCGCGTTTCGCGCGTCACCAGCTTGTAAGTATTGCCGGCCGCGACGACTTGTTCCGGCACGTCGATGGGCACGGTGAGCGGCAACGGCGCCGAAAGCGACAACTGCATGGACCAGTGCTTCGAGAGCAAGTAGCGCCCGAAAACCGACGCGGCGTCGGGTACGCCCAAGCCGATACCCGCGGCGAAAGTCCGCCGCGGCGTCTTCGCCTTCGTTCGTGCCGTCGGCTCGTCGGGAGGCGAGACGTCGGCCGGCGCGGGATCGTGGTTTTCCGTCGGCGCCAAATCGCTGCCGTCGGTTTCGGCGCCCTTTTCCGCCAGCGCCACCGGATCGGCAACGGCCGCGCAAGCTCCAAGGAGGAGGAGCCGGATCCAGAATGAGTTGCTTGGGGTCATCTTCTAACCTTGATCGGGTTTGGGCCGACCGGCAAGTTCAAAGTAACGATTGAGAGACGGGGCATAAAGCGGCAAATTTTATGATTCCCCCATAACCCGCGAACGTTGGTGGCACGCGATGCCTCGCTTGTGAGATAATTGGGCATAGCCAGCCCGCAAGCAAACTCCGCTTCTCTCTGATGCCTGCAGTCCCAGGTAGGACCCTGAAACTTCCAGAGGTCGTTGCATGTTTCGCCTGTTTCTTCGCAAGAAGATTCTTTCGGCCGGAGACAAAGCCGCCAAGGCCTTGTCCAAGAAAGGGTCGACCCAAAGAGCCCAAACCGAGGCGTTGCCCCAGCGCAACCGCCGCGTCTTCGCGCGTTACAATATCGACCACAAGCATCTGACGCTGATGAACGAGCAAGACATCCTGCTGGTGCGCGAAATCTCGGCCAAAGGCTTCAGCACCGAGGTTTCGGCGCGCGGTTTCGCGCGGCTCGTCGTCGGCGACGTCTACGACGCCCGCATCCGCTATTTCGGCGAAATTTACGATCTCCAAGCGCGCGTCGCGTGGAAACACGACTCGTTCGTCGGCTTCGAAATCGTCAAAGCGAGTCGCGAAACGCTACTCTTCATCAAGCGCCTACTCAGGCCGGTCGAGATCGCCACGACCTTGGCCCCGGTGGAGAGCTCGTTCATGACCGAAGGGCAAACCGGCAAAACCTGGTACCACGGCGACGAGGAGTCCGACCTCTACGTCTGGCACGACGCCGAAACCAACGAGCTGAAAGCCTGGCAGCTAGCCGTCGGCGACCAATACGTCGAGTGGAGCGACGCCCAGGGCATCACCACCGGTTCCTTGAGCGGCGTCCAAGGCCGGGAGGCCTTGATGGGCGCCAACCTCCAAGGGTTGACCCACAGCCGGGACGCGGCAATCGACGGCAAGAAACGCCAGTTCGCGGTCGACGTGATCATGGCGCTGCAGCATCCGGTGCGCGAAGAGCTGTTGGAAACCTTCACCGGCTAATTTTCCGGAGAGGCAAAACCCATGGGTCTAAGAATCATCGACCGCCAGTTTCAAACCCGTCGCTCGGACATCAGCGAGGCCGAACGCTTGGCCAGCCTCGAGATCGAGGCGCGGCGCTGGGTCGCGACCCGCGGCAACGTGCCGCTTTCGACCTTCATAGATCACTTTCAGGCCGTCAAATCCAGGCTGGCCCCGCCTTCCACGATGGCCGAGATGGCGGACAAGATCCGCGGCGAAATCGTCGGCCATAACGATAGTCCGCTATCCCATAATAAGGTAGATATTGCTACGCTCTTAGAGCTTCTCTGATAGGCAGTCTTCTGCCATGGGGTCAGGCACCTCTTGTAAGTGGGTAAATGGTCGACGAATTTAAAACCATCCGGGACAACCTCTTCAAGGTGCTCACGGGTAAAAGAGAGAACGGCGACGACGAAGACGACGCCGTGTTCGGCTCCTCGGTCCTCGACGCCGGCACCGCGAAAGCGCTGCTCGCCGGTATCTTCGCCCGCGCCGGCAAGAGCA
>JAYWBY010000501.1:0-4000 GCA_043781115.1 Pseudomonadota bacterium | reverse complement strand
CGGCGTCTTCGCCGAAAAGTTCGACCATGGTCTTCTCCATGGCGGCCTTCGGCAAGACGACGTCCTTGCCGTCCTTCTCGCCGTCCTTGTGCCAGAGGAGAATGACCATGTTCAACTGGCGGATGACGTGTTGGAAGGGCTTGCCCTTGCCGGCCGCCGCTGGTGCGCCGCTGGTGCCGATGCTCCCTTCCAGTTTTTTCAGGCGCTCGTTGGTTTGGCGGAGCCGAGACGACAGAGCCGCCATCAGGCCGACGAACCATTTCGGGATCTGCTTCATCAGCTTGCCGAAGTCGTCGGTCGAGATGTGGGTGACTTCGGATTCTTTGGTCGCTTTCACGGAAGCCGACCGCGGCTGGGCGTCGAAAAGCCCCATTTCGCCGATCATCCCCGCTTCGCCGATCGTCGCGAGCTGGACTTCTTTGCCGTCTTGCTCAAGGTAAACGCGTAGCTCGCCCCGACGGATGAGGTACATCCCGTCTGGCTTGTCGCCGGCCTTGAACAAGACCTGGCCTTCTTTTAGCACTTTGCTTGTGCCTGCCACGCCGCTCCCCATGCCGGTCAATAATGGAACCGGCGCACACCTTTAGATTCCCGGAGGAGTCTTCGGCGGGTGGCGGCGCTGTCTATAGTTCCGGGGGGCGGGGGACCTCGAGGAAAATCCCTCAAATCACCTTGTCGTCGAAGTTTTCCAGCAGTTTTTTCAAAGTCGCCAAGTACCGGGCGCCGCCCTCGCCGTCGACGACCCGGTGGTCGAAAGTCAGGCCGATCTGGACGAGCGGCCTGACGCCTATCAGGTCGTCGATCACGACCGGGCGTTTGACGATGGCGCCGAGGCTCAAAATAGCCACTTGCGGTTGGTTGATGATCGGCGCCGACACGACGCTGCCGAACATTCCGGGGTTGGTGATCGAGAACGTGCCGCCCTGGACGTCTTCCGGCATGAGCTTTTTACTGCGCGCCCGCGTCGCCAGGTCGTTGAGCTTCCTGGCGATGCCTAGCAGGTTCAGTTCGCCGGCGTTCTTGATCACGGGCACGATCAAGCCGCTCTCGATGGCGACCGCGACGCCGATGTTGATTTGGTCCTTCCACAGGATCTCGTCGCCGTCGACGGAGACGTTGACGACGGGATGCTGCTTGATGGCTTGTGCCGCGGCGTGCACGAAAAACGGCGTGTACGTTAGGTTAAAGCCCTCTTTCGCGGCAAAGCTCGTCTTGATTCTCTCGCGCAGCGAAACGATGCGGTCCAAGTCGATTTCAAAGACGGTCGTCACGTGCGGCGACGTGCGCACCGAGCGCACCATGTGCTCGGCGATCAAGGTCCGCATTTTCGACATTTTCTCGCGCTTGACCGGTACGCCGTCGAGGAGCTCTTGGCCCTCCACCGTCTTGGTTTCCAGGCGATGGGCGCTGGAGCGGCTCTCGGTGGCAACGAGCCGGGCGTCGGCTCCGGGGCTTTGATTGTAGCTCAAGGCTTCCAAGTCACGCTTCGTGATCCGGCCTTGGAGACCGGTGCCTTCGACCTGGCTCAGGTCGATGTTTTCGGCGCGGGCCATCTTGCGGACGAGCGGCGACGAACGCAGCGGCTCTCCCGGCGCGCGCATCGGCCGAAGGGCGGCTTTGGCTCCGTGGCGTGGGGCTGGCGGCTTGGCGTTGATTTGCGCGGCGGCGGACGCCGCGCCGCTGGCTTCCGCCGGCCGGACTACCGCTTTCGCGGCGCTCTTCTTCGTCGACGGGGGCGCCGCCGCGGTGGCGTTCTTGTCCTGGGCGATGTGCGCGATGACGGCGTTGATCGCGACGACCTCGCCGTCCTTGGCGAATGTCTGAGTGAGAAAGCCGGCCGCCGGCGCGGGAATCTCGGTGTCCACTTTGTCGGTCGACACCTCGAGCAACGGTTCGGCCTTGGCGATGGCGTCGCCGGGCTTTTTCAGCCATTTCACCAGCGTGGCTTCGGTGATGCCTTCGCCCATGAGAGGCATCAGGACTTCGGTGACGTTGTCGCTCATCTTGGTCTCTCTACTTGCCGGAGGTCCGGAACCTACATGTGAATGGCGCCGCCGAGCGCCGCATGCGCCGCTTCCATGATCGTCTCGGAGATCGTCGGATGCGGGTGAATGGTGTGGCCGATGTCGTCGACGGTCGTTTCCAGCACTTTGCCCAGGGCAAATTCGGCGATCAGCTCGGTCGCCTTCGCTCCGATGATGTGGACGCCGAGAAGCTCGCGGTACTTCGGCTCGTAAATCAACTTGATGAAGCCTTCCGTGGCGTCGTCGATCTTGGCGCGGGCCATCGGCGCGAAGGGAAACTGCGCCGTCTTGTATTCGACGCCGGCCTTCTTCAGCGCGTCTTCCGTGCGGCCAATGCTGGCGACTTCGGGATACGTGTAGATGGCGCTCGGGTTGGCTTGGTAGTCGATGACCGGTGGTTCGTGGCCGGCGATGCGTTCGACCGCGTGCATGGCCTCCGCCGAGGCCGTGTGGGCCAGCATCGGTGTCGGGATGACGTCGCCGATCGCGTAAATCCAATCGACCGCCGTGCGGTAGTGCTCGTCGACTTGGAGGAAGCCGCGTTCCGTCTTCACTCCTCCGACCTTGTCTAAGCCGATGTCGTCTGTGACCGGGGCGCGCCCGACGGACACGAGCACGCGCTCGAAAGTCCGCGGCTCCTTGCCCTCCACCTTGACGACCGCTTCCTTGCCGCCCTTGTCTTCGATGGCAGTGATCTTGGCGCCGGTTTCAATCGTGATGTTTTGCTTCTTGAGGTGGCGAACCAGATCCTTGACGCAGTCGGCGTCTTCCGTCGGCAGGATTTGCGGCGCCATTTCCACGATCGTGACTTGAGTGCCGAAGCGGCCGTAGAGGGAGGCGAACTCGGTGCCGACGACGCCGCCGCCGATGACGCAGAGCGATTTCGGCACGGACTTCAAAGACAGGATGTCGTCCGAGTTGATGATCGACTTGCCGTTAGTCTTGGCGAAGGGCAGATCGCGGATCCGCGAACCCGTTGCAATCAGCACGAATTTGGCGTCGAGCGTCGTGACCTTGCCGTCCGCCCCGGTGACCGTCACCTTGTTCTTGCCGGCGATGCGGCCATGACCCTCGTAAGAATCAATTTTATTCTTCTTCATAAGGAAGCGTAGGCCCTTCCTCTGGGCGTCGACGATGCCTTCTTTCTTTTTCAATATGCGGTCCCAGTCGAAGCTGAGCTTGCCGATGTCGAAGCCGAGCTCCTCGGCGTGCTGAAATTTGACGTAGGTCTTCGCTGATTCGAGCAGGGCCTTGGTCGGGATGCAGCCCCAGTTCAGGCAGGTGCCTCCTAGGTGGGGGGCCTTTTCGACAAGAGCCGTCTTCAGGCCTAGCTGGGCCGCCCGGATCGCTCCGACTTCGCCTCCGGGGCCTGAGCCGATCACCACCAAATCGTAAGTCGCCGTCATGC
Organism: Pseudomonadota bacterium; assembly: GCA_043781115.1. Lineage (GTDB taxonomy): Bacteria > Bdellovibrionota_B > Oligoflexia > Oligoflexales > CAIYRB01 > CAIYRB01. The sequence continues at coordinate 568 of JAYWBY010000501.1, read as the reverse complement.
CAACTCCCAACTATCCGCTTTAGGGGCCCTAAGACGGCCAATCTAGCCAAAAAAGCCATCCGGAACCACAGCAAATTTTAGTAAAGAGCGCGAATTCAATGCCAAAATAGGGTATAATTCAAGTAGACCCACTCCTTGTCCGATAAGGGGTATGGACAGATTCGGAGGATTCTAATGGGCAAGGTCCTGAATTTCCCGACCCGCGACAAGAAAGAGCAAGAGGCCCGCCGCCTTATGGCCATCGCCGACGAAATCGACTCGGTGATCCTGCGCCATCTCGATGGCGGCGACGTCGATCCCCGTGACCTGGCCGGGCTGATCGCCCACCGCCTCGGCACGCTGATGCGGCACCTCGACCAAAAGGGCAAGCTCTGGGACGTCTGCGAGAAGGTGTTGAAGGCGCAAGCAGCCATCGATTGACACTGGGGCCGTTGCCCGCGACGCCGGGAAATTTGCCGCGCGTCTTTCGCTAACCTATCGAAATCGGTACGATAGTAGAGATCAGTCACCGCAATCCAAGATTGCACAGGCGTCGAACTCAATTTTTTCGAGGCGGCCCGGTTGAAGC
>JAYWBY010000500.1:0-4001 GCA_043781115.1 Pseudomonadota bacterium | reverse complement strand
GTAAGGACGTCGCCGAGCTCGTCGACGGTCTGACCAAGATCAGCAAGATCAAATTCCGTTCGAGCCAAGAGCGTTTGGCCGAGAACTTCCGGAAAATGGTCTTGGCGATGTCGCACGACCTGCGCGTCATCTTGGTCAAGCTCGCCGACCGCCTCCACAACATGCGCACCCTCGACAACTTGCCGCAGGTGAAGCGCCAGCGGATCGCCGACGAGACGCTGGAGATTTACGCGCCGCTCGCCAACCGCTTGGGCCTCTACAGCATCAAGAGCGAGATGGAAGATCTCTGCATGCGCGAGCTGAAGATCGACATCTACCGCGAGATCAGCCGCAAGGTCGCCGCCAAGAAGGCCTTGCGCGAAGCCTACATCGACGACGTCAAGACGATCCTCCAAAACGAACTGTCGAAGTACGGCTTCAACAACCTGGTCGTCTACGGTCGCCCGAAGCACTTCTACTCGATCTACAAGAAGATGATGGATAGGAGCCTCGAGTTCGAGGACGTCCACGACCTCTTCGCCTTCCGCATCGTCGTCGACAACGTCAAGGATTGCTACGAAGCCTTAGGCATCGTCCATGCCATGTGGAAGCCGATGCCCGGCCGCTTCAAAGACTACATCGCAATGCCGAAAGCCAACCTCTACCAATCCCTTCACACGACCGTCATCCGCCCGAACGGCGAGCCGGCCGAGATCCAGATCCGCACGCACGAGATGAACCAGACGTGCGAGCTCGGCGTCGCCGCCCACTGGATGTACAAAGAGAAGAACACTCAGGGCGAGAACACCGACCTGAAGAAGTTCTCGTGGCTCCGCCAGATCATGGAATGGCAGAAGGAGCTGAAGGACCCCGACGAGTTCCTAGAAGCCGTGAAGGTCGACCTCTTCCAAGAAGAGATCTTCGTCTTCACGCCGAAGGGCGACGTCATCCAGTTGCCGATCGGCGCCACCGCGCTCGACTTCGCCTTCAACGTCCACACCAAAATCGGACTGACCACCGTCGGCGCCAAGGTCAACGGCCGCATGGTCCCGATCAAGAAAATGCTGAAGAACGGCGACATCATCGAAATCATGACGTCGGCGAATCAGCTGCCCGGCAAGGACTGGTTGAACTTCGTCACGACGTCGAAGGCCCGCAACAAGATCCGCTCGCACCTGCGCTCCGAGCAGCGCGACAGGAGCAAGGCGATCGGCCAAGAAGTTCTGGAGCAGGAGCTCCATGCCGTCGGCCTCGACTACGACAAGCTGGCCAAGGGCAACGAGCTCGAAGGCCTAGTCCGCCTTGGCAAAGAAGCCCATCTGGAGGACGTGCTCGTTCAGATCGGCTACGGCAAGCTCAACCCGAAAGAGCTGGTGGCCAAGGCATTCCCCCAGAAGGCCCAAAAGGCCTTAGAGCAAGGGGGCGGCGCCGCGCGGGCTTTGGCGGCGGCCGAACAAGCGAAGGCCAAGGCCGCGCAGGCGCCGAAAACCTCGACCAGCGGCATTCTCGTCCACGGCATCGAAAACGTTCTCATCAACTTCGCCCGCTGCTGCCATCCGCTTCCAGGCGAGCAAGTCGTCGGCTTCATCACGCGGGGCCGCGGCGTTACGGTGCACCGGGGCAGCTGTCCGCGGGCCTTGGACATGGACCCCCAACGCAAGGTCGAGGTACACTGGGCCAGCGAAGCCGAGACGAGCCAAGGCCAACACGCCGCATATCTCCGGGTCACGGCCCAAGACAAGCCGGGAGTGTTGGCGGAAGTCACCAGCGCGATCTCGGCCTGCGGCGCCAACATTTCGCGGGCGCAGATCCGGGTGACCCCGGACCTGATGGGAGTTCTCGAGTTCGAGATGACGCTACAAAGTCTCACCCAGCTCCAGGCGATCATCCGGAAAGTCGAATCGATCCCAAACGTCCTCAAGGTCGAACGCATGAGCACTCACCGTATTTCCAAGGTCTAAGGGGGATTCCATGAAAAAGACGATGCTCGCGGCTCTTCTGCTCGCCTCCGGCCTTGCCGTCGGTTTGGCCGACGCGCCGAAAAACGGTTCGGTGACCGTCGAATCCAAGGCTCAAGGCGACAACCTCGAGTTCACTTTCAAAGCTCAGGCTAAGGAGGGCATGGAAATCAACCTCGAAGGCCCGTGGAAGCTCGACGTCAAGGGCCACGACGGCTTGAACCTCGCCAAGACGAGTTTCCCGAAGGGCGAAATGAACGAGAAGCTCCCGGGCTTCGTCTTTGCCACCGCCGGCAAGCCAACGAAGGATTCGGGCGAGCTTGAATACACGATGGTCGCCTTCGTTTGCACCAAAGAGAAGACCCAGTGCTTCCGGGAAGTCTACACCGGCAAGGCCGGCTGGAAAGTCGCAGGCAAATAGCGGATGTCGGTCAAGAAAGCGCTGCTCAATACTACAGTCATCGTTTCCGCGCTTGGCTACTTCGTCGACATCTATGACTTGGTGCTGTTTAGCATCGTCCGCGTCGCTAGTCTAAAGGACTTGGGCGTCCCGGAAGACAAGCTCCTGGAAGTCGGCATTCACCTGATCAACATGCAGATGACCGGGATGTTGATTGGCGGCCTCCTCTGGGGCGTCCTCGGCGACAAGAAGGGCCGGCTCTCGGTCCTCTTCGGCTCGATCATTCTCTATTCGTTGGCGAACATCGCCAACGCCTTCGCCACGACGACCGAAATGTACGGCATCCTCAGGCTCTTGGCCGGCATCGGCTTGGCCGGAGAACTGGGGGCCGCCGTCACGCTCGTCAGCGAATCGCTACCGAAGGAAACGCGCGGCTACGGCACGAGCTTCGTCGCGGGCTTCGGCGTTTCCGGGGCGATGCTCGCCGCGGTCGTCGGCCAAGCTTTTTCGTGGAAAGTGGCTTTCATCGTCGGCGGCGTCATGGGACTCGCCTTGCTCGTCCTCCGGGTCCGCATGATGGAATCCGGCATGTTCAAGGACGTGCAAAAGAGCAACGTCAAGCGAGGCGACCTCTGGATGCTGGTGTCCTCGCCCGAGCGGCTCTTCAAGTACGTTTGCTGCATCTTGATCGGCGTGCCGCTGTGGTTTGTCATAGGCATCCTAGTAACCTTCTCGCCCGAGATCTGCAAGGAGCTCGGTGCGACCGGTCCGGTCTCGGCCGGCAGCGGCATCCTCTTCGCCTACATGGGCCTGGTCTTCGGCGACATCGGCAGCGGTTTGATCAGCCAATACATGAAGAACCGGAAAAAAGTCATTCTAGGCTTCGTCGTCGCCTCGATGGCGCTGATCGCCGTCTTCGTCAAATCTGGCGGCATGGCGCCGGAATACTATTACGGCCTGTGCTTTGCTTTGGGCTGCGCCTCGGGCTACTGGGCGCTTTTCGTCACCGTCGCCGCCGAGCAGTTCGGCACCAACCTCCGGGCGACCGTCGCCATCACGGTGCCGAACTTCGTACGCGGTTCCGTGGTCCTCCTGACGATGCTGCTGAAGGAGCTGAAGGGCGCCAACGGCTTGGCCGACAGCGCTCTTTACATCGGTTCGGGCGCCGTCCTGCTTTCCCTGGCGGCGCTCACTGGCCTGAAGGAATGCTTCGGCAAGGATCTCGACTATGTCGAGGACGACGGGGTCGCTGAGATCGTCTAAGTCGCGGCTTTCGGCGTAAAGGTGAGCCGGACGATCGAGCCGCCTTGCGGGATGCCGTTTAGGATGACGACGTTCCCGGCTCGCGTGTACTCTGCGGTCGCCGTGCCGTTCAGTTCGACCGTCCAGGCGCCGGCTTCCGCATCGGTCACCTGGTCCAAAGTGAAAGAGCGCGCGGCGTCCACGTGGTAGTCGTAGCCGACGGTGACTTTTTCGACGTCGGCCAAGTCGCACGAGAAGGCGACGGATTTGCCGGTGACCGTGGCGCTGGCGGCGTCGCAGTTGCCGCCGGTGACCTTCAGCGTGTTCGGCAGCGGTTCCGCCGGCAGATCGGCCGTGAACTGCTTGGCGCTTTCGTTGTGATAGTGGAGCGCTAGCACGCGGCCGATGATGAACTGGTCGGC
>JAYWBY010000499.1:0-4003 GCA_043781115.1 Pseudomonadota bacterium | reverse complement strand
CTATGCGTGTGCCGTCCAAGTCGAACCGCTCGAACGTCGCGGTGGCGTCACTCAACACTTCGACTTCGAAGCCGAGGTTGGCAGCCATGCGCGCGGTCGTCGACACGCATTGGTCGCTGGTCAAGCCCGCGAGCGTCAACTTGGTGATGCCCGCTAAGCGCAGGCGCGCTTCCAAATCGGTGCCGATGAAGGCGCTGTTGACGTGTTTTTCGAATGCCGGTTCGCCGCGGCGCGGTTCGGCGCCTGCCGCGAAGGCCGAGCCAGGTTTGCCGCCAAAGAGCGGGCTTTCGGGGTCGAGGGAGAGGTGGCGGACGTGCCAGACGGGAAGGCTTGCGGCGCGCGCTCCAGCCAACGCCTCGGCCCATCGCGCTTCGAAGCTCGGGTTGTTGCGCCGCCCCCAAACCGCGGCGGTAAAGCCGGCTTGCACGTCGATGAGGATGAATGCTTCCGTCATGTTGAGACTCCTGGTGTTTGGCAATCGGCAATGCACCTTGCGCTCGCCGTGGACCTGGAGATAATGGAAGACAGCGCTTCGCCGCCACGGCAAAGCCAGCAAGGAACCTTGCAAACCATGCAAACGGACCAGCAACTCGTGAGATTTCCTCTGACTTCGGAGCAGTGTGAGCTCCTGCTCGAGTTCGCCGCGGCGCGCACTCTGACCGAGCTGGCCGGCAGGATTAGGCGAGATGTGTCGGTGGTTTCTCGGCAGCTCTCGGCCTTGGCGCAAGCGGCGCCGGTCATAGAGAAGAGCGAGGGCCGTTGGCGCATGACGGCATTCGGTCGCCAGATCAACAATTTGACCCAGGCGACGGTGTCGGCGCAGCGCCGCATCTTGAACCAACAACAATCGATGCGCTTCGCGCCCGCGCGCTTGCCGTCCTGGGACGAGCCGACGGCGCTCTTGGTCGTCGGCGCTCAGTGCGGTTTCGACGACGAACTCTGGGGCAACCGCAACAATCCGGGAGCGGAAGCCCAAATCGCGCGCCTTCTCGATGCTTGGCGGAAGGCCGAGCGCCCCGTCGTTTTCTGCCGGCACCTCTCCAACGAACCGCGGTCGCCGCTCAGGGCGGGAGCCAAAGGGTCCGACTTCAAGCCCGAGGCACGGCCGCTCGCAGGGGAATTGGTAATCGACAAGTCCACCAACTCCGCCTTCATGGGGTCCACTCTCGACGCGGAGCTGAAACGCCGGCAAGTGCGGGCGGCCGTCGCCGTTGGGTTCACGACCAACCATTGCGTCGACGCTACGGTGCGCGTCGGCAGCGACCTCGGTTACACGATGTACGTCGTCGCCGACGCGACGGTAGCTTTCGATCGCGTTGCGTGGGACGGGCGCGTCCTAAAGGCCGACGATCTCCACTTCGCGAGCTTGGTGTCGCTCAACCAGGAGTTCGCCACCGTCGTCGACACCGAGACGCTACTCGCCTCGTTTCAAAACGAAGGGCTCGGCGAATGACGATCCGCCTGGCCACGAGCGCCGATTCGGCCGCAGTCGCCGCGATCTATGCGCCGTTCGTGACGGACACCAGCGTGTCGTTCGAACTCGTGCCTCCGACCGCGGCTGAGATACGCGGGCGGATCTCGACGTCTTGGAATACGCTCCCTGGCTTGTGTACGAGACCACGGAAGGAGAACTCGCCGGCTTTGCCTATGGCTGTAAGCACCGCGAGCGCGCCGGCTATCGATGGTCGGTCGACACGTCGATCTACGTCCGACCTCAATTCCACAGGCGCGGCATCGCCCGCGCCCTATATGAGAAGCTGCTCGGCGCGCTGACCGCTCAAGGCTACTGCAATGCGTTTGCCGGAATTACGTTGCCGAACGACGCCAGCATCGCCTTTCACGAGAGCCTCGGCTTCACCAAGCTCGGCACCTACCGAAACGTCGGTTTCAAAATGGGTCGGTGGCGCGACGTCGCCTGGTGGCAACGGCAGTTGGCGGAGCTAAGTCCGAGTCCCGCCGAGCCTTCCCGCCGCCTACCGGACGACCTCCGGAACTCCTAAAGTTTTTCCCTCATTCGACCGATAAGCTAGGAAGTTACCTATGACAATGGGTGGTTATCAACGAATGCGTCGCCAGCTCGCCATTTTGTCGCTCCTTTTGCTCGCCGGCTGCGCCGAGCAGCAGTCGCCCCAAATTGCGACGACGGCGAACTGTCCGGCGAAAACCGCCGGCAGCGGCCTGACCGACCCGGCGGCGGCGACGACCCCGCGGCAAATTACGTTTTACGGCGACATCTTGCCGATCCTGTCGTCCCAAGAGACGGGCAAAGTCTATAAATGCACGACCTGCCATGCCGATTACGGCAAGATCGAGAAACTCAGCAATGTGCTCGAAGTCGACCGCGTCATCGAATCGATGACCGTCGGCCGGATGCCTCGCGGCGGCACCAAGGTCCCGAAGGAATCCATCCAACTATTCCGCGACTGGCAGTTGCAGGGCTTTCAGGCCGGCACGCCGCAAGCGGCCGCGAACGGTCACAGCGAGAACCAGACGGCGACTCCCGCCGCGAGCAATTGCCCTTAAAAAGGGGCTTTCACCAACCGACGAACATGGGCGCCCTCAAAGGCGCCTTTTTTGTTTGCCTTAAGCATAAGTAACCACTCGCATATTTGGCATCCTGCGCTGACCCGTTAAAGCTCCGTGGGGCTTGTGCCGATAGGGAAAGTACGACGTTTCTTAAATACAGAGTGGGGATCAGTACGTATGAAAACTGCCACGCGTTTGATCGTGCTTTGCGCCGTCGGGACCGCCGCGCTGCTTGGCGGAGAAACTCGGGCCGAGGACAAGATCAACGGCGCGCGCGACGGTAACGCGGCCAAGATCAATGCCGACGCCACGGGCGGCAAGATCAACGCCGGCCGCGATACGAAGCCAGGCGGGGCGACCACCGCTCCGGGCGCGACCGGCAAACATGCTCCTTATAAGCCGGCGCCCGCCGGTTACGCCTTGTCCAACGTCACCCAGTGGGTCGCGGCGCACTCGGCCAAAGCCCCAGGCTTCAAGTACGTCTACATTCCGCCGGAGTCGGTCGGCAACGCCGAGACGGTGAACATTCTGCGCATGGCTGCGGGCAAAGCGTGGAACCACCTTTCGTGGCAAGTCGACCTCGACATCCCCGAAGATATCAGCGACGGTGCCGGTCTCGCCTTCGCGCTCAACGCGCCGAAGATCTGGGCCGCTGACGCCGACACGAACTGGGGTTACATCGCCAACTGCACGGCGAAGTCGAACATCGACATCTCGCCGGCCCCTCAGGGTGCTTGCGACACGTTCAGCGCCACGGAGCCCGTGCCGATCCCGCGCTTCGTCTTCAACGCCACCCAAGGCGGGCCTTACGCCAACATCCACAAGACGCCGCCGGACTTCGACAGCTTCCGCAACACGTTTCAGCTGTCGCAAGACATCAAGTACATCTCGACTCACAAAGAGGCGATCGTTTGCGGCCCGCGCATGACGTCCTACCGCCAAGTGACGCTACGCAACCCGCCCGTCACCACGTGGTACTCGTTCACCAGCGACGAGTTCGACGGTCGTGACAACGGCGACATCAACTACACCAACGCGCCAACGGACGCCGACCAGCGCGGCACCGGCTCCCTCAACGCCGCGCCAGGCGACGGCAACACCGCCATCGCCTCGGAGTGGTGGATCCAACTCCCAAACGGCTTCATGTACTGGGGCATCCACGGGGAAGGTTCGCAAGAGCGCGGCAAGGCAGAATTCCCGTTCGCCATCGATCCGGCCAACTGGAAACAGAACAACGAGCTGGCGACCGGCCGTTCGTGCATCACTTGCCACGCCAACGGCATCCAATCGGCGCACAGCGACGACACCTTCGCCGGCAAGAACGGGTGGACCTCGAACGAGCAACTGACGACCTTCTACGGGCAAGTTCGCGGCAAGTTCCAAGATGCCTTGAAGAAGCTGGTCGCCGGCCTCTCCGATGGCTCTGACGACCTGAACGGTCGCTTCGTCGCAGGAACGGTCGAGCCGATCGCCAAAG
>JAYWBY010000498.1:0-4019 GCA_043781115.1 Pseudomonadota bacterium | reverse complement strand
TCCTGGCAAGCAGGATTTTAAGTTGAAAATCGCTCTCAAAGCCTTCGCAGCCCTAGTCGTCGTCTTCTCGACTGTGGTTGGGCCAGCGTCGACATCAATCGCGCAATTTATCGGGTTCAATTTTTGGGGGGCAAACGCAACCGCTGGCTCGCGCTATTACCGGCTGATCATGGACTCAAAGATGACGTCCGACGGAAGCGTTAGGATTCAGGAGCTGGAGTTGCAGTGGAACAATACTTGGCAGGCCAATGCCATGACGTCCGACTCGGCAGGCACGATAGGCGGCGTCCCGATCACGCTCACGGAATCCAGCGTCTACCTTACAAATATTGCGAGTCTTGCCTTCGACGGCTCGACCGGCGGCGGTCCTTACATTTCTGGCGCCGGCACATATAGCAGCAGTCCCCCCTACGACGATGCCAGCGCCCCTTCTGAATATGTGGAAATCGACTTCGGTTCAGGTAACCAGAAAGTAATAACCGGCATTCGATTTTTATCTTCGATCTATGGTCCCGATGTCTTTCATTTGGAAAAATCCGAAGACCACACCACCTGGACAACTGTCACTGGATCGTCCAAGACCCACGGCACAAATGGCGATGAGGCCTTCACATGGGGTAGCGGCGCCTCGGTGCCCCCTAACCCGACCGGACAAAGCGCGGCAGCGATATCCGAGAGTCAAATCGACCTCAACTGGACCAGCGGCGGCGGCACCACCGCGAGCTACAAAATCGCCTACGTGACGGGAGCGACCCCTCCGACCGACTGCGGGTCCGCCTCGGTGTTCAATGTAGCAGCAGCTACGGCGACTCCGGTGTATAGTCTCACGCCCTCTACCCAATATTCGTTTCGGATATGCGGAGTCAACGCCGATAAGGTCACTTCGCCTGGCGTGACTGCAACCGCCACGACGATGACGCCGGCGCCTCCTCCCGATCCGTCCAGTCCAAGCGCAACGCCCACCGAGCTTGCGGATGTTAGTCTTTCGTGGACCTCTGGAGGCGGTTCGACTAACAACTTCATCGTAGCGTACCAAAGCGGCGGCACGGCGCCGGCGAATTGCTCGTCGGGAACGACCGTGTCGGTCAATCCGTCAAACGCCGTCATCACAGGGCTCGCCATTGCCACTCAATATTCGTTCCGGATCTGCGCCGCGAATTCCGTCGCCGTCCTCTCGTCGGGCATTACCATCTCGGCGACGACGAACTCGGGACCCACGGGCGGGTTTCGTTATTACCGATTTGTGACCACGTCGGTGGATGGCCCGCAAACCTACGAGGTTCTACACAACGTCCAATTGCGCTGGAATACCTACTGGGCAACAAACGCCATGACTTCAAACTCGACCGGAAGGGTCGGAGGATGCAGTGCGAGCACCTCCGCAAGTGGCGGGGCAGCGAACGCTTTCTACGTCTTTGACGCTGTGTTTGATGCATTCATTTCAGCGTCGGGAGGCTTCAGCGCCACTGCGCCTTACGACATGACCGCCTCAGGCGAGTGGGTCGAAATCGACTTCGGGGCCGGCAATGCCCCACAGGTCACCGGGATGAAGGTTTACGGATGGCCGGCTCCAGGGAACTACGTTCCGGACGCCTATCATCTAGAGGGGTCCAACGACAACTCATCGTGGACGACGATAATTGGGTCGTCGCAGGCGGCGGTGGCCTACCCGGAACAGACGTTCACATGGTCGTGGTCGAACTAACCGTAAACTGATCTACAGGCATGCGCCTGACTCGAGGCAGAACGTGGCGCCGCTAACCTCGACTACTCTTAAGTGGCATGGGTTGGTCGGGTGCGGACGGGCGCAGCGCTGGAGAGCAGTTTTAGTTCATTTGATCGCCGCGAGGCGCTCGTGAATGGCGACTTTCAGCAAGTACGAGGGCACTTGTGATTGCAAGAGTCGCTCGAACTCCAGCTCATCGAAGCCAGCCTCGTCGAGATGCACCTCGGGCAGCACGGCGAAGCGCTTGCCTTTTCTCGTCGACAGATAGAGCGTATCGAGCAGGGCCTTTTCCCGCATCGCCAAGCGGTAGGGTACTTTGGTGTCGGACCAGTCGATCGCCTCGCGCAGCATCGCTGGCTTCAATTGAAAGAACTCATAGGTACCTATCGGCGTGACGAGCAGGCGCGCCGCGCCTGACGTCGCGACATGGATGCGGCGCGGGATTTGATTAATGAGCCCGCGCAGGTTCATCGCCGACAGGAACGACACGTAGCCGTTCTCCATCTCCAACAGCAAGGGCACTGCTCCAAACGGTGAAAAGTACGGATGGCGATGATTGCACCATACGCCGCGCGTAACCGGCGTCATCAACTTGCTTCACCGAAAGCCACGGGAATCTGATAGTCGAAGGGGGGAACCACGTAAGCCGTCGCCCCTTGCCAAACGGGAAGGTAAAGTTTGGGGTCGATGTCGGTACAGGTGTCGGCGACCACGAAGAAAGTGTTCCGCAGTCTTCATTGAAGCTTGCTCACTGCTTCCGTCGCTCCTCGGGCGGAAGGAAAACACCGCAATATTCTGTCGTTTCAGACGCCGATGAACTGTCCGGGCAGTGGCAAGAGAAGCGAACATTCCGACCCAAGTGGACGAGCTCGGGCTCGGCGGTGGCCAGATGATTTTTCCGCGCCGGCTCTGCTCCAATTGCAGTAAGCCGATGGTATTGGAACAAAGTGCCTCTGAGTACATAGAGTTAGTCGAGTTCGGAGCCCTCGTAGTGCCGGCGGCCTGAGTAACCCCGAGCCTTCGCCAATTTGATAGGCCACGGCGGATTTCAAGATGCGGGTGAGCCCGCGAGCACTAAACTCAGGCAGATGGCGGCCGCATTTCTTGCAGGCGAATCGTCGCTACGACGAACTGATCTTCGGGACACCAAAGCTTCGGCAAATTTATCGGCGGGCGCCGCCACTTTGTTGCGGTCAGAAGATCAGCCCAAGTTTTTATGCACGCTGCCGATGAGGCGATCAAGCTTTATCCGCTCATCCTTCGTCGCCTCAATAAGTGCATGAGCCGTTGTCCCAGAGGGCGGCAGGGTCGTAGTTGGTTGCGGCTCCGTCGACACAACCGCCGCCCGAACACGAGCCGTCATCCATGGTCGCGCTTGGATTGTATTCAGGTGCCTCATTGTGCGTACAACCCCATACGTCTGCGTTAGATGTTGAGTTGAATCCACTGGCGTACGCGGTTTTATTGCCGGCTTGATCCTTGACTAGAACATTGAAGTAAAACTGAGTCGCCGACGAAAGTCCGCCGAGCGTATTCGACGTTATGTTGGTTGAGTAGTCGAGGGCCAAGGTCCCATTGCTTTCGACGTCTTGCACCGAATTGATGTTGCTCGATGTCGAATAGTAGACCGCATACTTCAAGTTGGCTTGACTACTGGCGTTGTCAGTTGCCGCGTCCCACGAGAGAGAAATCTCGCTGGAACTGACGGACCCGACGGTGATCGTGCCGCTGCTGCCTGGGATTGGAGGGGTCGTATCAATCGTGGTACTGCCGCTGCCAACAGCGTAGGAAGCGTAGTTGCTCCATTGGTCTGCGACCACGACGTTGAAGTAATAGAGCGTTTGAGGAGCCAGATCTTGGATGGCCGCAGACGTCATGTTTGTCGTGAAACCCACGGCCAGAGTCCCGTTCGTAAACGCATCCATGGCCGACGAAATATTGTTTGCGGTCGAGTAGTAGACGGCATAAGTCAAACTGGCTTGCGAGGAGACGGCGTCGGTGGCCGCGGTCCACGAGAGCGGAATCGTATAAGGAGCGATCATCCCGGCAGTGAGCGAGCCGCTGTTACCTGGCACTGGAGGAGTGGCGTCGTGGGTTGCGGCGCTGCCCGCGGTGTAAGCTGTTTTGTTTCCGCCCGCGTCCTTGACCAAAACGTTGAAGTAATAGGTGTTGCCCAAGGTCAGCCCTGAGATCGTTTGTGAAGTGAGATTGGTGGTGTAGCCTTGAACCAGCGTGCCGTTGGTTTCGGCGTTGGCGACCGAGCTTATGTTGTTCGACGACGACTTATAGACGG
>JAYWBY010000497.1:0-4023 GCA_043781115.1 Pseudomonadota bacterium | reverse complement strand
GTTGGACGACCAGCATGCTGGACCACAACTTTGGCGAGGCGCGACCCGAATGCCGAGATGCTCAAAACCGCGCTCTGTCTCTGTCGTTGCGGTGAACTTTGTATCCCAAACCTCCCGCCAAGCCTCGTACAGTGGCTCATGGATGGGGAAGATGCCGACGTGTGCCGGCGTCAAATGATACTTGGTAATGTAGGGGAGCAAGCCGGTCTCGGCGGCAAAGGTCCTCGATCTCTTCATGAGTGTCACCAAGCCCTCCTTATCGAAATCGACACTGGATTCATGGAGGGGAAAATGATCGAACCAGCGAAACGCCGCGCGGTGTTCGAGCAGCGCCCGATCGCCGGCGGCGTCGTCGAGAGGTGGCTCTCCATACCGGAGGCCGAAAAAACCAGCGTTGAAGCCGAGGACATATTTGAAGTCGTCGCCGAGCTTTGCGCTCAGCCGACCCTGCGATTCAATCAACGCCTTCACGTCCGGGGCCTGAATCTTAACCTTTAGTTTGGCGGGGTCCGGATCGTAATTGACCTGGAAGATATCGTCGATGTCTACGCCTATCCAGCGTTGTCGTTCATAGACAAATTTTATCGGTGATAACCATTGGACCGCATCGAGCAGAAGCAAGTCGCCAATCCAATAGCGGAGCTGGTCTTGTCCGTTGAAAACGCGTCGAACGCCGTCAAAGGTACCGTCGTCAATCAGCATATTCGCTACCGGCCCAGTTTCGCTTGTGCCTTGGAGGAGCGCTGAGTAGCCGCTGCCGGCAACCACGGCTAGATCGACGCCGAGTCCAGGAAGCGCCGCATCCGGCTCGGTCGCCGGGCGCGTGAGCTGGAGAACGTCGCTGACTCTCTCGACGTGAGGACTCCGAATGGCTTGTCTTGACGAGGTGGAAATCTGGCCGTCGTTCAGCGTCGTATTGGCGCCAACATAAGCAAAGTAAATGCCGACATGGAAGCGGTGACAGTAATCGAGGATGGTCAGCCGTTTGTCGGATGGGAGGGCCGCGTACCCGCCGTAATCCGTCACGACGATGGAAGCAAACGTCGGTTCCGTTACGTCGAGCAGCGGCGTTGCATCATCGATCTTGGCGCTTCGAGTCGAGATGTGCTGCGCGTGAAGAATGGTCAAGATATTTTGCGTGTAGATATGGCTTTCGAGGACTTCGCCGCCGTACAGCAATAGTACCGTTGGATTCGCCACTTCGAGGCTCGACAGGGCGGAGGGAGGGTGCCGGCAAGCCTGTGTTAGCAGCGACAATATCGCCGCAAATAGGACCAAATGCATACCAATCCCTAATCGATGGTCGTTTACCGACAAGACTAGATTGATCAGGCTTGGGAGGTCAACGTAGAAGCGTACCCCGACCGGGTGCGTAAATCCGCACGTCACCTCAGCATTTGGCATCAAACTACCGATGAAAATGCCCGCTCGTAGGAGTTGGTCATGAACACATACAGACTCTTAGCGTCGTCATTTTTCGCGTTGACCGCCGCCTTGGTGGTCGGGTGCCGGGCGAAGTTGGAGACCAAGACTTCCAGCTCCCCGGCGGCGATGCGGCGCGCGCTCGCTTTGTCTTTGATAAGTCCACGCCGTTGCCCGCCTCCGATCCGAAGGCGGGAGATTTTCTGCGCGACGAAATTGGCCATGACTTCGACGGTCGACGCGAAGGATCGAGTTACAATTTCTGGGTCCGTCAGAGAATTTTCCAGGTCAACTTTGATCGCCTCGTCCCGGGCGGATCTTTGGGATGGCTCGCTCACCGACGGCATCTCGGGATCTTCGAAGGCGTAGACAATGGATCGATTGTCATGACCGGCACCAAAGCGACGCGGGTGAAGTCCTCCTTTATCTGCTCCAACTGGACGACTTCGGGCACGGGACAGGTGACTGACGGCATTGCGTCGGTAAACGATGGATGGCTGGAGTGGTGGATGATTTCGTCGTGGACCTGCGACTTTGAGCATTCTTTATATTGCTTGAGCCTGTAAAGACACACTTCAGAGCAAGGTGAGCGCACGCCGCGCCGCGTCCAACGCCAGCTCCGGATCTTCACCGAAGGTACGTCCGAGCAAGGCAAGCACCTCCTCGGCCGCGAAGACCCGGTTGCGTTCGAAACCGGTGCGTTCCCGGAGAATCTTTTGGTCAGCCAAGGATTTGAGAGCGTTGCTCGCCGCAGTAAACGAAGTATTCATCGCGGCCGCCAGTTCGGTCGCCGTAATGATCGGCGATTTGACGAGCAATGTAAGAGCGCGGGCCGCAGTTGAGTCCTTGCGAAAAGAACCCCGTTTTTTCCATATATCGGGGAGCTGGATCAGTTCAGCTTTGGTTCTTTTCGACTCCTCGAACGACGCGACCATAGCTTCGCAAATGAATTCAATCAGCGGCGCATAATCCAGGCGTTTCTGCGCTTTGCCAAGGGCATCGTTATAGGCTCGTTTTTCCGCCTCCACATATCCGGATAGGTACAGCGGCGTCATTTGCGCCAGAAGCATTTGAAAAGGCCACAGGATTCGCCCGACTCGGCCATTGCCGTCGGTGAAGGGGTGCACCGCTTCGAAGTGAGCATGGCCGATGGCTAGGCGCAAGATGATCGGTAAGCCGCCGATGCCAGCGTCGCCTTGTTCAGCGAGAAGGTCGTCCCGGTACCACGCCATGGTCTCTTCCAAGCAGCGCACGACTTCTTGGGGAGGCGCGGGATTGAACACGGACTCCTCGGGACGTCCGAGGCCACCGATGACGACGACGGCACCAGGCTCGCCCGATATCCGCAACTGCCCTGCTCGGCCACGGAATGCTGGGTCTTTCGCGGCGATGAGTTTGTGCAAGCCGCGTGCGAAAGCCGAAGTGAAGGCAGCGTAACGTTTCTCAATGACAGTTGCGAAATTTCGCTCCAAAGCTTCGGCGTACCCACGAATCGATGCCGTGGCGCCGTCTTTTGCGGCATCTTCGAGCAATGCGGGAGACGTAAGCAGGAGGTCGATGGTCGACCACGTGCCCTCTAGACGTGAGGACGCGAGAGCCTCCCGGCGCACGAAGAGGTACGAAAGAATCCGATCGAACTCGTCGGCCAGAGGTACGGCCGGCATTTGGTTGATGACTCCGTTGGCGCGCGTCAGGGCTTTGAGGGGGATGTTGGACGGCGGAACCTTGGGTGGGGGTGGCGGCACCACGAACCAAAGATTGCGATAGGGACCGACATCGACCCTGGCGACCCCGCAACGGTCGCCAGGGGCATACTCTTTGCGCAAGTCGTTGTGGAGCTCCTCGCGGCGCATCGTGATCCTTTAACCAGAGAATCCTTACTAAAGAATAGTCTTTTATCCTTTAATATGGAAGTCTCTGTTAAAGGATCGAGTACCAGCCTAGCGAAAGGTCGAGCGTTTGACAGAGTCAATACGTCCAATACGTAATGATTACGCGACCCGCACCACCCTTACCGGGGCTACCCGACGAGTTCGCATTGAGACCGCCACCGCCACCGCCAGGTACGCCTCCGTTACCGCCATTGGCCGAGTTAGCCGAACTTGACCCGCCAGCACCGCCACCACCGCCGCCGCCATCCGGATCGGTTGTTCCCGCGGCGCCAGACGCATTCGACTGAAACGCGGATCCCGTCCCGCCAGCTCCAGCGCTGGGCGAATCACCACCGCTACCGCCAAGACCGCTGTTCGTCGTGGAGTTGCCGGTACCTCCAGAGCCGGTGACAGAAGCCGCGCTGCCGCCGCCGGCACCACCCCAAGCGTTCGAGCCGATGCTGCCGCCAGTTCCGCCTGACCTTTTCGTGGAACCCACCGAAGATCCCGAAGTCCCTCCGGCGCCGCCTGCCGTGTTCGTTAAAGCTCCAGTCCCGCCTTTGGCCATCACGGTCCCACTGCTGCTAAACCAAGTGTCGCCGCCATTGCCGCCATTACTGCCGTTACTTGAGGATCCACCCGCGCCAATGGCGTAACTCACGCTCGCGCCGGACGTGACCGCCAGATTCGAAATCGTGGCGTATGCGCCGCCGCCGCCACCACCCCCGCC
>JAYWBY010000496.1:0-26782 GCA_043781115.1 Pseudomonadota bacterium | reverse complement strand
GCCTCCACCGCCTTAATCTCGACCACGACCTTGCCGCAAACAACCAGATCGAGTTTGTACAGCCCGACCGGAACGCCCTCGTAGCGCACTCGCACGGGCAGTTGTCTTTGATAAACGATGCTGCGCCGGTCGAGTTCGACACACAGCGCCTCCTCGTAAATCGATTCCAGAAAGCCCGGGCCAAGGGAGCGATGCACGGCAATGGCGGCGGCGTTGATCGTGCTGGTCACGTCGCCGTGGAGGTAAGCTGGGGGTACGGTAGGGTTCAAAGAAGGAGGAACCTCTAAAGAAGGGAAAGGCCGGCCGGAGGTCTCTTTAGCCGACCTGACGGTCGGCTGCTAACGACATCAGACGTCCGTAGCAGACGGCTTAACAGCTTGTTATTCTTTAGGGTATCGTGCAACAACGTCCTTACGCCGATACGAGCGATAGGCGAAAATCATGGATGCTTCGCCGGCAAGCTCTCTAGGCTGTAACGGGAAACGCCGCATACGAACTTCCAAGCGCCGTCGCCTTTTCCCGTCGGGTTCAAGCCTTCGATCAACCATCCGGCCGTGAGATCTTGGCGGGAAAGCGCTAGGAATCGGTCGTCGAACCGGTAGTGAACCTCGTCGTTCAAACAGTTGACGTCCCGGCACTGTAGGCAGCGAAGAAGTTCGGGCGCGACTGGTGACGTGAAGCGAACTTGGCCAGTCTTCCGGTCTGCTCCTGCCACGAGGCGCAGCGTCACAGGCGGAATTTTGCCGTCTTTATCTAAGGGAAATTCTGATTCCGCTGAGACGACATCGGCGACGAAACTCTCGTAGTCCTTCCCGTAGATCGTCGGCGGCGCGCTTTTGGCGTTGATCCATGAGGTGACAGCAGGCAAGAGCTCGGCGGCTTTGGCATCGTAAAAACCGAGTTCGCCGCTCAGCGACGCGGGGCACTGGACGGGAACCGAGTCGGCGTCGCAAAGGCTGATTTGGCTCGTGCCCGCTTCCTCCAAGCTGAAGTCGATACGGTAGGCGTGCGTCTTCCGTGCATTGGTCATTTTGAAATCAAAAGTGTAGTGGGCGCCTCCGAGGCCGCTGCCTTCGCCGCAGCCTCCGGGATTCAAAATAGGAGCGGCAAGGCCGGCGGCAAACCACTTGAAGAAGTCTCGCAGCGCGTCGCAGCGTTTTTCCAGACTGGCGCCGCGAAAAGGTGGCGGCATGCCCGACTGTGATGCAAGGGCGTGCGCCGCGCCAGATAAGGTAAACGAAAGCCAAAGGTAAGCGAGCCGCATCGTCATCTCCCTCGGTTTATCGCATCATAACAGCACCATAAATAATAACAAATACAATGAATTATCTCCCTTGACTGGCGGACTCACGGGGCTAAGATGGGCACTTACAAACAGGAGACTATCTATGATCGAGGTGTCCGGGCTTACCAAGCGTTTCGGCGCGGTCGAGGCCTTGCGCAACGTGTCGTTCAAAGTCGAAAAGGGCCAGATCGTCGGTTTCCTCGGCGCCAACGGCGCTGGCAAGACCACGACGATGGACATTTTATGTGGCTGCATTGGCGCCGACGGCGGCACCGCGAAGATCGCCGGCTACGACATCACGGAATCCCCGCTCGACGCGAAACGGCGGTTGGGCTATCTGCCCGACGTAGCGCCACTTCATGGCGAAATGCGCGTCGAGGATTTCATCACTTACGCGGCAAAGCTGCACAAAGTGCCGAAGGAAAAGTTGGCTTCGAGCGTCACCAACGCCATCGACAGCCTGTCGCTCGGCGACGTCAGGAAGCGCTTGGTCGGCAACTTGTCGAAAGGCTACCGCCAACGCGTCGCCTTGGCGCAAGCCATCGTCCACGATCCTGACGTTTTGGTCCTGGACGAGCCGACGGAGGGCTTGGACCCAAACCAGATCGTGCACATTCGCGAGCTGATCCGGTCCTTGGCCGGTAGACACACGATCATCCTGAGCTCCCACATCCTGTCGGAAGTACAGAATACGTGCGACCACATCATCATCATTCACCAAGGCGAGATCGTTCAGCAAGGTAGCTACGCCGAGTTGATCGAGCAGCTGCACGCCGGCAAGGTCATTCGGGTGCGCGTCGCCAAGGATGCGGCTCGCCTCGCCTCGACGCTGGTAGCTTTCGGCGGCATTTTGAGCCCCCGGGTCACCGACGAGGCTCACCAGGAGATCGAGTTCGGTTTGGCGAAGACTACCAACGAATCGGTGCTCGACGAAGTGGCGCGCAAGATCATCGACGGCGGCTTCGGCCTCCGCGAGATGGCCGCCAAGACCCAGTCGCTGGAAGACGTGTTCTTCAAAATCACTCACTGAACTGCAGACTTCGCGGAGGTTCATTCGATGTCACCGGTCATGACCATAGCTTGGCGCGACGTTCGCTCCTACTTCGCTTCGCCGAAGGGCGCGGCGATCTTCTTCTTTTTCCTTGGTTTCATGGGGTTCTTCTTCCAGAACTTCGTCGCCACCTTCGTCGAAATGACGCAACGGGCGCCGATGTTCGGCGGCGAACCGCCGACGCTCGAGCAGCTGCTCAGGGCGCTCTTCTACAACCTTCACTTCATTCTGATTCTCGTCATCCCCGCGGTGACGATGTCGTCTTTCTCCGAGGAGCGGCGGAATCAGACGATTCGGCTCCTGCAGACGTCGCCCGTCACCGCGACGCAGATCGTCCTCGGCAAATTCCTGGCGTCGGCCGCGGTGCTCGGCGCCGTGCTCCTTTGCTCCGTCGTTTACCCGCTCTACACCAAAGCCTTCGGCAACCCCGACACCGGCGTCATTCTGGTCAGCTACCTAGGCATTTTCCTGCTGATGTGTTCGCAGGTAGCCTTTGGCCTCTGGATCTCGTCGATGACCAACAACCAGTTCATGGCGTTCCTGTTCACGATGTTCGGCCTCTTTCTGCTCCTCATCCTCAACTGGATCGCGCCGAACTTGACCGGGGGCGGCCCGATGGAAGGCGTTGTCAAGTACCTAGCGTCCACTGATCACCTCGACATGTTCTTCAAGGGCATGCTGACGGTCAGCGACGTGACCTACTTCGCGTGCTTCATCGCCATGTTCCTGTTCTTCACCAATGTCGTCCTCGATTCGCAGCGCTGGAGGTAACCGATGAAACCCGGACTACTAATATTGCCCTTTATCTCCTTGCTGATCGTCGCCCTCGGCACGGCCTTCGGCTCCGCCTTCCCTGAAACGCGCTATTTGGCGCAAGTCTCCTGGGGGGTCGGCGCCGCCATCCTCGCTCTTTGGGTGGCCCTGGACTACGGCAGCTTCCAAGCTATGTTCAAACGCAAAGGCGCCAAGTACGGCGCCAGCTCCGGTCTGGTCGTGATGCTCGGCGTGCTCATCATCACCGGCGTCGCGGTTCTGGCTTCCCGTCCGCGGTTCAACAAGAGCATCGACCTGACCCGCGACAAGCTCAACACGCTTTCCGACCAGTCCCTCAAAATCATCGAGACGCTGAAACAAAGTCCCGAGCCCGTGAAGGTCACCGCCTTCTTGACCGACGAGAAGGTCCAAACGGAATTCAAAGATCTCTTGGCTCTCTACCAGTCGCACGGCGCCACCTTCCAAGTCGAAGTCGTCGATCCTCAGACGAATCCGACGAAGGCGATCGCCGAGAAGGTCACCGAAGGCAACACGGCGATCTTCCGCCACGGCAAGCAAGAGAAGCGTCTCTCGGCCTTCAACGAGGAGAAAGTCACCAACGCCCTGGTCAACGTCCTCACCGACAAAGCGAAAAAGATCTACTTCACCAAGGGCCACGGCGAAGGCCAGCTCCGCGGCACCGACGGCTCCGGATTTAGCACCATTGCCACGGACTTGGACAACAACAAGTACACCGTGGAGGAAGTTTCGCTCCTCGAAACCGCCAAGGTTCCCGACGATGCCAACACCGTCGTCGTCGCCGGGCCGAAGTACGAATTCAAGGAAGAGGAGACCCGAATCCTCGACGAATATCTGAAACGCGGCGGCTCGGTCTTGGTGATGGTCGGCGCAATGACCGCAACCGACTCCCTTAACAAGCTTTTGGAAAAATACGGCGTCAAATTCGAACAGGATTTGCTGATCCTGCCGCCTCAGGACGTTGCGGCGCAGATGATCGGCCAGAACAACGCCATCGTCACCGGCTTCGACGAATTTAGTCCCGTTACCAAGGACTTCTCGCGTCAATCGCAAATGACTTTGGTCATGCACAACGCGCGGTCGCTCACCGAGGTTCAGGACAACCTCAACAAGATGAAAGTGACCCTAGCGGCGAAGACCGCCGAGAAGATCATCAAAGTACGCAACGTGACGCAAGCTAGCGATCTCGAGAACTTGACCGAGGACCGCTGGGAAATGGGCGCCTTTCCGGTCATCGCCGTCGCGGCGGGCAAGACCCAGTTGCCGGCCACTGCGAACAACACCAAGCCAGAGAAAGACGGCGAAGCCAAGTCGGACGCCGCCAAGGATGCGTCGATCGGCAAAGCCAAGGAGACTCGCCTGATCGTCGCCGGATCCGTCGATTTCGCCGCCAACGTCGGCGCGCAGACGGCCGAGCACCGCGACATGTTCATGAACATGACGAACTACCTGATGCAGGACGACGACTTCATCTCGATCCGTCCGAAAGATCCGACCAAGAGTTCGCTCGACATCACGTCGGGCCGTAGCCAGTTGCTTCTCCTCGTCCTGGCCTTCATCTACCCGCTGTTCTTCCTCGGCTCCGGTACGTTTGCCTGGCTCCGGAGGAGAAGAGCGTGAAACAACTGAAGACCGCGGCGATCCTCGCCGCCCTTCTCGTCGTGCTCGGTGGCTTGGCCACCTGGGACGAGTGGAAGACGAAGCACGATACCGAAGAAGACAAGACGAAAAATCACTTAGTCGACCTAAAGCCCGAAGACGTCATCGAGCTCGACTACACGTCGAAGGGGCAAACCGCCGACGAAGGCGCCAAGACCGACGAGGCCGCCAAGATCGACGGCCTCGTGGAAGTTAGCGCCGTCAAAAAAGACGGTGTTTGGCGCCTCACGAAGCCCGTCGACGTCTTGGCCGACGCCCAAAGCATCGAGTCTTTGATCAAGGCGATTACCGACTATTCGTACGCCAAGGTAATCACCGACAAACGCGACCAATGGGCTGAATACGGCTTGGTCGAGCCGGCGCGTCACGTCACCGTGCGCACCGGCGGCGACAGCCCCAAGAGCTTCACGATGAACCTCGGCAACAAGACGCCGGTCGGGTTCAACGTGTACCTGAGGACCAGCGTCGACGACAAGGTCCTGCTCGGCAGCCAGCACATCATGATGGGCACGAGCAAGACGTTGAACGACTTTCGCGACAAGACGTTGCTCAAGATCGACGAGACCAAGCTCAAGAACGTGACTTATCAACGCAAGGGCGAGCCGCAGATCGAGCTGACGAAGAGCGACGGCAGGTACACCATAGTCAAGCCGGAGCCGCTCGACGCCGACAGCGCGGCGCTCAAGGACTTCATCGACGAGCTCAACTTGATCAAAGTGGCGAGTTTCATCGACTCGCCCGACCCGGCGACCAAGGCCGTCTTCCAGGAACCCGACATCAGGATCACGTGGCAACACGAGACCGGAGAAGAGGCCACCCTGAAGGTCACCGAAAGGGAAGGCAAGCTACTCGCCAGCTTTGACCCGAACCAGCGCGTCTACGTCCTGCCGGACGACTTCAAAGGGAAGCTTCGGAAGGAGCTCAACGAATTCCGCAACCGCCGCGTCCTGGACTCCGAAGCGCTCGACGTCAAGACGATCGAAATCGACGGCGACATATACCAGAACGTCGAAGGCAATTGGTACTTCGCCGCTGAGGCCGCCAAGTTTGACGACAAAGGCAAGTTCACGGGTGATCCGAAGGACAAACCGCAAGAGAAGGCCTTCATCCGGGCCTTCATGGTCGACCTGGAGTTCGCCAAGACGGATCGTTTCATCCCTTTGAATGATCCCGTCGTCAAAGGGTTGACGGAAGCGCCGGAGCATCGGATCACCCTGAACTACCACGACACCAACAAGCCTACTTTGGTCATCGAGCTTTTCAAAGGCCCGAGCGAGCAGGGCGCGGACGATCGTTATTTGGTCAAGCGCAGCGGTGGCAAGTACGTCTACCGAGTCGCCAAGACGACGTTCAACAGCATGACGCCGGGCAAAGAAGGCCAACCGAAAGTTGATTTGCCCGATGGCGAAGAAGGCCCGGCCGATGACGAAGACGATGCGCCCGGTCTGGATAGCGACAAGAGTTCGGCCCTAGGCAGCCCGGAAGATCCAGAAAAGGCAGGATGAGATGCGCCGGTATTGGTTGGCTTTCTTTTGTTTGACGGCTCCTTTGGCCCACGCCGAGGGCGGCCCTGTTACGACGATCGCCAACTCGCTCGGCTCCGAAATTGAGCTATTCGCCGGCTGCACGAAAGAGATGAAGAAGCCAAAACTTCTCGCGGCGCCGAGTGGTACGGTCCGGCAGATCGCCTTGACGTGCCGGGAAGACGGCGACTTCGACGTTTATTTGAGCTACCAGCCGCAGGGCGGCAAGCCCAATGACGACTACCTCAAGGAAGTCTTCTTCGTCGCCAAGGACGACGGGGCCGAAGCGCGCCTCGCGAAGTTGGTCGCGGAGATCGCCGTCGATGCTGCGGGCCACCGGCAGCTTGCTTTCATCAAATATAAGACCGCTGATGCCGTCGCCGAGTTGACCTTGTCCCTCGACGGATTCTCCTGGGAGCTCCTGACGGGAGTGACATACCTAGACAAGTTAAAGGCGTTCGCGGCGCGGCAACCTTCGGTCTTGCTCTCCAAACCAGTGAGTTTGAAGTTGCCGGAGGTCGGCCAAGTCACCGTCGTGATCACCACGTTCAGCGTCGCGAGCGGCGCCCACGTCAACGGTCCCGGCCTCTCGATCGTCCACGTGATAGGACCGAGCGGCGAGGCACTGACGCGTTTCACCAAACAGTTCGACGGAGCCTTTGGCGCGCTCAGCGGCGATTTCTCCGCCTTCCCGATCGGCAAGGACGAGGCGGCGCTAAAATACGTGAGCGCTTACACCGGACAAGGATATACCTCGGAAAAGAGCGCCTTTTTCCGCATTTTGCTAAAGGAGCGGAGTTTGACGCTTCTAGGTCTCGCCGAAGGCTCGTCAAACAGCCAAGAATCGCTCGGCTGCTCCGCGAAAGGGCAATGCCGCGAAGTTCGCTACGCACTCTTGCCTTCCGAGAAGTCGACGGGTGACTTCTACACGTTTAACCTCGTCCGCCTTGAAGTACGGCGAGACAAGAAGGGCAACGTCCAAAAGAGCGCCGAGAAGGTCCAAGGCACTTGCGCCTTCGACGCCGCCCGCAAGGACTACAACTGTCCAAAGCTGCCGCCGGATGCCTCGATTTAATCGGGCCTAGTGACGGCCAAGCGCCGTCATCATGGATCCGACGACGACGATCCCGGCCCCTGCCATGTTGATCGGCTGAAGATCCTCGGCATGGACGTAGTCGGGCCAAATGTGGCTGAGGAACGCCCCCAGGACGATCGTCAGGATTGGGGTCAGAGCTAAGACGGCGCTGACGCGCGACGCTTCCCAGTGGGCCAGCGCCTCCGCGAAGGCGCCATACGCGACGATCGTGTTGAAAGCGGCAAACGCCAGAATGGCCACGCCAAGACCGTCGAGCGCGCCGATGGACGCCGTCGAGGTGAAGGGCGCGCCCATGACGAAGCCGCCGGCGTAAATCATCATCATCAAAGGTTGTGACTTGAAGACCGTGAGCAGTTGCTTCTGCGCCAATGCATACGAGGCCCAAGTCACCGAGGCGATCAAGATATAGAGAATTCCGACGGCGTAAGACGGTCCCGCTTCTTCGCTTGAGCCGCGGCCCACGAAATAAAGGCCGAAGCCGACGAGCAAGACGAGCAGTCCAACTACTTGGACGCGTCCTAGGTGTTCCTTGAAGATCCAGACGGACGCCAACAAGAACATGACGGGCGAGATTTGAATCAGCAGTTGCGCCGTTGCCGGTGTCGTAAGGCTGAGTCCCAGCTGGAAGAAAATGTAATTCCCCGCCAAACCCGCGATGGCGACGGCCAAAAGCGCCCAGGTTCGGCGCGGCAAGCCCTGCCATTTGGGCCATTCTTTGCGGATCCCTAGCACCGTGCCAAGAAAGATCGTCGCTACGAGAAAGCGAACTGTCATGCACGTCGCCGCCGACACCTGCCGAAGCAGAATTCCCAAAGCGAGCGGCAAAATGCCCCAGAGAATGGCCGTAATCAGGGAGAGCCCGAGGCCCAACTGCCAGCGACCGCTGGCTTTATGCATCGTCACGTTTTGCCTCGCACGGACGCGACCCAAAAGGGAACGGTCGAACCACAAATCAGCAGCACGACGAGGGAAACAAACTGAGAGGTAGAGAGCCACGTGCCAAAGGCGAACCCCCGGAAGTCGTCGCGTAGGAACTCGAGGACGAAGCGGAGGTTGGCATAAGCGACGATGCCGAAGAACCCGACCGCTCCAGGCCGGAACGCCAAGCGGATGCGCACGAACCAGTGGCAGAGAATCAGCACGAGTAGTAATACCAGGCCCGACTCCATGAGCTGGACCGGGTAGCGCGCTATGCCGTCGTTCAGGTTTGGAAAGGTCACGGACCAAAACGGCGCGTGACCTTCGGCCAAAGGTGCGGCCTTGCCGTAATCGTCCCCGTTCAAGAAACAGCCGACGCGCCCGAGGGCAAGGGCCAAGAGGCCCGCGGGGATACCGAGATCGACGAGGCGGCCAAAGGGGAGGCGCCGGACGATCACATACACCGTGCCGCCGATGAACGCGCCGATAGCCCCGCCGTAAAACGTCATGGGTCCAAAGCGAAAGAGCGCCGCCACTGTGTCGGCGAATCCCTCGACTTGGCTTTCCTCGACCAAG
This sequence comes from Pseudomonadota bacterium, assembly GCA_043781115.1. Classification (GTDB taxonomy): domain Bacteria; phylum Bdellovibrionota_B; class Oligoflexia; order Oligoflexales; family CAIYRB01; genus CAIYRB01. The sequence continues at coordinate 17,882 of JAYWBY010000496.1, read as the reverse complement.
ACCGACAAGAGTCTAGCGCCGAAATAGCCGAGCACGTAGCAAATGACGTAAAGGCGCGCCAAGTCGCGGCGTTCGATTTGAGAGTCATGCAGACGCCCGAGCTTCGTCAGCAGCCAAAAGGCCGCCAGCGCTCCTAGTACATAGAACGCGTGCCAGGCGGGTATTACGACCGGGCCCCAGTCCAGAAGGATTGGATACAAGGCAACCCTCCTTTGGGCTGGCGAGGCTCTAGCTCTTCGCGACTTCTTCTGAAGTCTTCTTCAACATCTGCATTGTTGGGCCCGGCAAAACCGTGCCAAGCAGCAGGTTCAGGATCAAGACGATGGCCAGTACGACGGTCGTCAATACGGAGCGGCTCGGCGTCAGCAACACGGCGACCTTGACCGGTTCCGACATGTACATCCGGACGATTACGCGCAAGTAGTAGAAGAGCGAGATCGAGCTACCGATGACGCCAATGATGACCAAACTATAGAGCTGATTGCTCAAGGCGGCGTTGAAGACGAAGAATTTGCCCATGAAACCGACCGTCGGCGGCATGCCGGCGAAACTGAACATGAAGGCGGCCAAGGCGAAGCTCGCCCAAGGGTGCTTCTTCGCGAGACCCGCCAAATCGTCGAGCATGATGTTGTCGTTGTCTTCGTTCTCGAGCCACATCAGGGTGCCGAAGGCGCCGACCGATATGAGAGCGTAACCGACGACGTAAAAGAGGATCGACGCAACCGGAAATTGTCCAGAAGCGCCGCCGATGGCGCAGATCGCGATCGCCATGTAGCCGCTGTGCGCAATCGAGGAGTAAGCCAGCATCCGTTTCAAGCTCGTCTGTACTAGCGCCATGATGTTGCCGAGGATCATCGACAGGATGGCGAGGAACATCAGAGCCGGAAGCCAGACGTCATAGAGCGGCGCAAGGCTGCCCGCGAAGAGGCGCATGGTCACCACTAAGATCATAATTTTGACGCACGTTGCCATGAATGCCGTGATGCCCGTCGGCGCGGCCTCGTAAGTGTCCGGAGCCCACAGATGGAACGGTGCCAAAGCGAGCTTGAAGCCCAAACCGGCGAGCGTGAAGACCACGCCCAAGCGGACCCAGTTGTGGTCGATCATTTTCGGGATGGCGTCGACGATCTCGTTGAGTCGGAGACTGCCGGTCGCCGCGTAGAGGAGGCCAAAACCAAAAAGCAGCAGCGCCGCGGCGAACGAGCCGAGGACGAAGTACTTGATCGCGCCCTCTTGGCTGCGGCGTGACGGGTTGAGGTAACCGACGACGGCGTAGAGGCCGATCGAAGAAAGTTCGAGGCCCGTGAAGAGCGTGACGATGTCCTCGCTCGCCACCATGACCACCATGCCTGCGACGATCATCATGTAAAGGCTGGCTATTTCGCCGCGAAAGAAGCGTGCATTCAGAAACGTGTCTCGGTAGAGCAAGGCGATGAGGATCGACACGACCAGGATCGTGCCCTGTCCGAATTTGCCCAACTCGCCGGCGAGATAGGCGCCGTCGAGATAAGAGGTCTCGACCGCGGGCGTCCCGACGAAAACCGCGGCCAGCGACGCGACCAGCGACACCATCATGACGATGAACACGGCGTTGGTGTTGCCGACCCTTTTGAAGACCGATTGGAGCATCGCGATCAGGGATCCGAGGCAGAGGACCAAGACGGGCATCGCGGCGAGGTAGAACTCAGAGGTGACGGTCGGAAAGCTGAAGCTCAATGTGCCGTTCAATGTCCTGCTCCTACGTCCGGCAACGCTTTCGTCGCGGGGGATGCGCTCGCTGTTTCATGGGTAACCGGTCCGTGCCATTCGTCGGCATGCAGCTCGTAGTGCTTGTAGTTGGCGGCCAAGTGTTCGATGGAAGGGCGAATTTTGTCTAGGAAGACGTTCGGAAAGACGCCCATGACGATGGCTAAGACGGCAAGCGGCACGAGATAGCCGAACTCCCGGGCATTCAGGTCCTTCAAGTTCTTGTTCTCTTCGTTGTCGAGCGGCCCGAAAAGTATTTTGCGGCAAAGGGTCAACATGTAGACGGCGCCGAGGAGTACGCCGAGCGAGGCCGCCATGCCGGCGAACGTCGACGACTGGAAGGTGCCGAGGAGAATCAAAAATTCTCCGACGAAGCCTCCGGTGCCCGGCAAGCCCACCGAACTAAGAGTTGCGACGATCAGCATCACTCCGAACCACGGCATGACTTTCGCCAAGCCGCCGAAATCCGAAAGGAGGCGCGTATGGCGGCGTTCATAAATGACGCCAACCAAGAAGAACAAGGCGCCAGTGCTAATGCCGTGGTTGATCATTTGGTAAACGGCGCCGGTCAAAGCCTCGACCGAGAGCGTCGCACCTCCGCCGACCAAAGCCACCGAACCGATGACGACGAAGCCCAAGTGGGACACGGATGAGAAGGCCACCATTTTCTTGGCGTCCTTCTGCATCCAGGCGTTCAAGGCGCCGTAGATGATGCCGGTGACGCCCAAGGCGACGATCATCGGCGCGAACGTCACGACGGCTTCAGGGAAGAGCGGGATCGCAAAGCGGAGAATGCCGTAGGTGCCGAGCTTCAGCAAAACCCCAGCCAGGATCACGGACCCGGCCGTTGGCGCCTCGGTGTGGGCGTCTGGCAACCAGGTGTGGAAGGGGAAGAGCGGGACCTTGATGGCAAAAGCGATGCCAAAGGCCGCGAAGAGCCAGAGCTGGGTGTTGTAGAGGGGCGCGGTCTTATAAAGGTCGAGAAGACTCGTCGAGTAAACGCCGGTCTGTTCGTAATTCAAGATGTAAAGGACGATGGCCGCGGCGAGCATGAAGAGCGAGCCGACGACGGTGAAGATGATGAACTTCGTCGTGGCGTAGATGCGGTTCTTGCCGCCCCACACGCCGATCATGAAATACATCGGGATCAGCATCGCTTCCCAGAAGATGTAGAAGAAGACCAGGTCAAAGGCGACGAGCGAGCCGAGCATGCCGCATTCGAGCGCCATGAAGAGTGCCAGGAAGGCCTTCTGCCTCTTCTCTTCGATGTGCCAGACGCTCAAGAGAATCAGCGGAGTCAGAAACGTCGTCAACAGGATCAGCAAGAGGTTCAGCCCGTCGACGCCCATGATGTACTTGACGCCGAAGGCGGGAATCCAAGGGTAGCTTTCGGTGAACTGGAGGACCGGGGTCTGTGGGTCGAAGTAGTACCAGATGTGGAGGCTGGCCAAGAAATCGATCACCGCGCCGCCCATCGCGACCCAGCGGGCCATCTGCAGGTTCTTCGACGCCAGGACCGCGATGCAGGTCAAGAGCGGCACGAAGGTCGTGATCGTTAAAATATGGCTATTGATGAATTCCATGAACTTCCCTTAGTCGTCGGCCTAGAAGAACAAAACCGTGAGCATGCAAATGACCCCGACCACCAGCACCATGCCGTGCCGATGGAGGCTGCCCGTCATCCTAAAGCTCGCCAAGCCGCCGATCAGCGTGCAGGCCTGGCCGACGCCGTTGACGATGCCGTCGATGATCATTGTGTCGACGACCTTCCAGAGGAAGAGCGACATCTCCTTCAACGGCTCGACGATGTAGGCAGCATAGAACTCGTCGACGTAGTACTTGTGGGTCAACACTTCGTGAGCCTTGGCGAAACGGGCCGCCAGCGCCTTCGCCATGGGCGACGGTCCGTTGCCGTAGAGTTTGATGGCGAAGCCGGCCGATAGGAACATACCGAGCACCGAGATGCCCATAAGCAGGAATTCGAGTGACGGCGGATATTCGGCCGTCAGATGCGCCCAAGTTGCTTTCGCTTGCGCCGGCACTTCGATCACCGGTTCGAGGTAGTGTTCAAACATCATCGGTTTCGGGAACGGCAAGACGTGCGGCACGTTCAAGTAACCGACCAGAATGCTCAAGGCTGCGAGGACAACGAGCGGCGCCCACATGACGGGACTGGTCTCGTGCAGGTGCTCTTGGGTGTGGTGGTCGCTGCGGTTCGGACCGTAGAAGGTCAGCATCAACAGGCGCACCATGTAAAAGGCCGTGCACAGGGCCGCGAGTGCGCCCATGCCCCAGATCACCGGACCGCCCCCGACCCAGGCGCGCCAGAGGATCTCGTCTTTTGAGAAGAAACCGGCGAGTCCGGGGAAGCCGATGATCGCCAAAACGCCGACCAACATCACGGCGTGCGTGACCGGCATGTATTTGCGGAGACCGCCCATCACCAGCATGTCTTGCTTGTGGTGCATGGCGACGATGACCGAGCCGGCGCCGAGGAAGAGCAAGGCTTTGAAGCAGGCGTGGGTCAGCAAGTGGAAGACGCCCGCGCTGTAGGCGCCGACGCCGCAAGCCAAGACCATGTAACCGAGTTGGCTGACGGTCGAATATGCGAGCACCTTCTTGATGTCCGTTTGCACGATGGCGATTGTTGCGGCGAAGAGCGCCGTCGCCGCGCCGACCGAGGCCACGACCATCTGCGTTCCGGGAGCGAGGTAATAGAGGAAGTTCACTCGCGTCATCATGTAGATGCCGGCCGTGACCATCGTCGCGGCGTGGATGAGCGCCGACACCGGCGTTGGGCCGGCCATGGCGTCGGGCAACCAAACGTACAGCGGAAGTTGCGCCGATTTGCCGCAGGCACCGATGAAGAGCGCCATCGTGATCCAGCCGATCGCCTCGATCTGCGGCCCGTTCAATGCCGCGCCGGCCCCTAGCACGAGCTCTCTCAGCTCGCTGAACGAGATCGTGCCGAAGGTCTTGTAGGTCATGAAGATGCCGAGCAGGAACCCTATGTCGCCGATGCGGTTGACGAGGAAGGCCTTCATGCCCGCGGCGGCGTTGTTGTCGTCTTCATACCAGTATCCGATGAGGAGGTAGGAGCAGAGCCCGACCCCTTCCCAACCGATGAACATCACCAAGAGGTTGTCGCCGAGGACCAGCAGCAACATCATGAAGACGAAGAGGTTCAGGTAGCTGAAGAAGCGCCATGTGCTCTTCTCCTCGTGCATGTAGCCGCCCGCGTAGATGTGGATCAAGCTACCGATGCCGGTGATGATGAGCAGCATCAGCCCAGAGAGCCGGTCCAAGATGAAATGGAACGGTGCCTTGAAGGCGCCCGCTTCGATCCATTCCATGCCGTGGACGACTTGGCCTTCGCCTCCGTGCGCCATGAAGTTGATGTAGGTGATTAGGGCGCAGGTGAAGGCGGCGAGCAGCGCCGCGCAACCTACCAAGTGCGAGACGGCTTTCGGCGCTTTGCGCAGGATCAAGCCATTGGTGATGGCGCCAAGCAGCGGAAACAGGATGATCAGCCAGAACAGCATCGCCAAAAGCCTCCGTTAACCGCGCAGCATTCGCAGGAAATTCGTATCGATCGTGCCGTAGCGCCGATAAAGCGCGATGACCATGGCCAAGCCGACGGCCGCTTCGCAGGCCGCCACAGTAATGATGAAGAACACCATGACCTGGCCGTCGAGGTTGCCTACCGCCCGGGACGCCGCGACGAAGACCAGGTTGACGCCGTTGAGCATCAGCTCGATCGACATCAACACCATGATCAAGTTGCGGCGGAAGAGCACGCCGAGCGTGCCGCAGAGGAACATGACGGTAGCCAGCACCAGATAGTGGTCAACGGGCACCATGCGTGGCCCTCCTTTTTCCTTGGGCGTCTTCGCCGTCTTTCTTCTTGTGGGCGATGACGACGCTGGCGATGACCGCTAGCAGGATCAGCATCGACGACAGCTCGAAAGGCCAGAGGTAGCGAGTGAAGAGGACCATGCCAACGGCGTAAGTGTTGCCCCCGCCAGCCGCGATGTTAGCAGTCGTCAGGTCGCCGGTGGCGCCAGTTTCGGACCCGCGAGCCAAGTAAATGCCGACGCCGATGAAGGCGACGATCGTCAGGAGCAGAACGGCCAGCTCGGTGGCCGGCAACCTGAGCGCGCGTCGCGCCTCGTCCTTCAGATTGAGAAGCATGATTACGAACATGAAGAGCACGACGATGGCGCCGGCGTAGACCAAGACTTGGATGACCGCAACGAAGTGGGCGTCCATGCTGGCGTATAGTCCCGCGAGCAGGAACAAGTCGCCGACCAGAAACATGGCGCTCGTTACCGGGTTGCGGCTGGCGACGACCATCACCGAGCAAATGGTGATCAGGAAGGCCAGGGCATAAAATGTGATCTCTTGCATCATGGAGTAGCTATCCTCAACTCACTTGAACTGCAGTAGCGCGACGACGATCGCCGTGATCAGGACGTTCGCCAGGCCGATCGGGAGCATGAACTTCCAGCCGAGCGACATTAGTTGGTCATAGCGGAAGCGGGGCAACGTCCAGCGCACCCAAATGTAGACCCACATGAAGAAGGCGCCTTTCAGCATCAAGCCGACGAGGCCGACCAAGGCCGCGAGCCAGTCTTGACCCCAGAGGATCTTCACCAGGAAGTCGTACGGAATGAACGGCAGCTGCCAGCCGCCGAAGAAGACGGTCGACGCAAGCAGCGACAAGACGAACATCGAGACGTATTCGCCGAGGAAGAAGGCGGCGAATTTCGCCGAGTTGTATTCCGTATGGAAGCCGGCGACCAGCTCGCTCTCACCCTCGGCCAAGTCGAACGGCGCGCGGTTGGTTTCGGCGAACATGCAGATCAAGAAGAGGAGGAACGACAGAGGAGCCTTGACGACGCCCCACTTCCAAATCCAATGCGTCTGCTGGATGACGATTTCGTTCAGATCGAGCGTCCCGAAGATGACGACAATCGGAATCAGCGACATGCCGAGGGGGATCTCGTAGCTGATCATCTGCGCCGCGGCGCGGAGCGAGCCGAGGAGCGAGTACTTGCTGTTGGAAGACCACCCCGCCAAGGTGACGCCATAAACGGCCAAGCTCGACATCGCGAAGATGAAGAGGAACCCAACGTCGACCCGGATGACGCTCAAGCCGATCTTGTAGCCGAAGAGCGTGATGTCGTTGCCTAACGGAATTGCCGCGGCGATCAAGAAGGCCGTGAAGACGCTGAAGATCGGGGCCATGTGGTAAAAGATTTTGTTGGTGCCCTGCGGCACGACTTCTTCTTTCCAGATGAGCTTGACCGTGTCGGCGAGCGACTGCATCAAGCCGTAGAGACGGAACTTGCCGATGCCCACCCGGTTCGGGCCCTTGCGGCGCTGCATCATGGCCGGCGCGCGGCGTTCGACCCAAACCATCACCGGCGGAATCTGCAGGCAGATGCCGGCAACGACGGCAAATTTCACGACGGTGGCGATGAGCTGAACGGCGAACTCGTTGTTAATGAAAGCAGCGAGTTCCATCCCCTTGGCCATCAGTTGGTCGATCAATCCCATTCGAGCGCTCCGCGTTTGACCACGTAAACGTACCCAGCCACTAGGATGACGAGGAAAGTAAAGACCTCGATCAGGCCGAACCAACCGAGTTGCCTAAAGGTTGTCGCCCACAGATACAAGAAAACCGTCTCGATATCGAACAGAATGAAGAGAATGGCGGTAAGGTAGAACTTGACGCTCATCTTGTCCCGTTCGCCGACGGCGGGAACGCCGCATTCGTAGGGCTCGAGCTTCACTTTCGTCATGTGGTGCGGGCCGACGAAATGAGCGAGCGCGCTGAGGATGGCTCCGAGGACGACACCGAAAATCAGGACGATCAGCACGGGCAGGTAAGGGTTCATCCGGATTAAGACCTTATGTAACTCTGCCGATAAGTGACGATAAAGTAGAATCGCTTAAGGAGGTCGGAAGGTGGCGACGGACCGGCATGGCGAAAAGATCCTGGTGCTCGGTGCGGGAAACTTCGGCACCTGCCTCGCTCAACATCTTGCCGAGAAAGGCTACCACGTCACCATGTGGAGTCGGTCCCAAGCGGTCGTGGACTCCATCAATACTTCCCGAAAGAATCCTAAGTATCTCAATACAATTAACTTATCACCGCGTTTGTCCGCAACAAGCAATATCGACGCGAAACTGATGGCTGCCGTATCCGTGGTCGTGCACGTGACGCCAACCCAGACTATGCGCGAAGTGCTCGGTCAGTTGAAATCCTACTGGAGAAACGAGCTGCTGCTTATTTGTGCAGCAAAGGGCATCGAGATGGGCCGACTGCTTCTGCCGGGCGACATCATCGGCGACGTCCTCGGTCCCGACGTCGAAGCTCGCGCCGCTTTCCTCTCCGGCCCGAGCTTCGCCAGCGAGATTGTCGCCCGTCAACCTACTGCCGTAACAGTTGCGAGCAAAAGCGCCGACTCCGCGAACTGGGCGCAGGAGCTCTTTCACGCCGCGCACTTTCGCGTCTATACGAGCGACGACCCCATCGGCCTCGAAGTAGCGGGCGCCTTGAAGAACATCGTCGCGATCGCGGCCGGCGCCTCCGTCGGCATTGGGTTCCAGATGAACAGTCGCGCGGCCCTGATCACTCGCGGTTTGGCGGAGATCACCCGGGTCGGCATGGCCATGGGAGCTAACCCATTAACATTTAAAGGATTAAGCGGCGTCGGCGACCTCTTCTTGACGTGCACGTCGGAGAAGAGCCGAAACTTCTCGGTCGGCTATCGCCTCGGCAAGGGCGAGTCGCTCGAAGCCGTCTTGGCTTCTGTCGGCGTCGCCGAGGGCGTTTCAACGACCAAGGCCGCCCACGACTTGGTCCTCCAACTCGGGGTCGAGGCGCCGATCATCACGGAAGTCTACAAGGTCCTCTACGAGCAAAAGCCCATTGCTCAAGCGGTGATGGATCTCCTGACTCGCGAGGCGAAGCCCGAAATTTCGTTCTAGGCCGACGCCTTCAGACCATGCCGCTTCGGCAAGACGACGACGAAGCGCGTCCTCGGCGACGACTCGTCGTAGAAGATCCGTCCCCCGTGAGCGTTGACGATGCTCTGCGAAATGCTCAAGCCGAGGCCCGTGCCTTGGCCGACGTCTTTGGTGGTGAAGAACGGTTGCATGATCCGGCCGCGGACCGGCTCCGGGATCCCATGGCCGCTGTCGGTCACCGAGATCTCGATGAAGTCTGCGACGTCGACGGCTTCGATTTTCACCCATTTTTCCGGCAAATCCTGCACGGCGTCCCGGGCGTTGAAGAGCAGGTTTAGGAGCACCTGCCCCATCTCCGTGGCGCGGCAGTCGAAAGTTAAACCTGCAAGATTCGGCCCGACGATGAGCTTGATATCGGCGACGCGGAAGCGCTCGGCGCAGAGCTGCAGCGTGTCGTCGACGATCGAGCGCATGTCGGTAGAGATCATCGGGTCGTGGGTCCCGTCGCGCGAAAAAGACCGCAGACCGTGGACGATTTTGGCGATGCGTAGCGCCGTGTCGCTGATCTTCTTCGCCTGGACCTTGGCGCGACCTTTGTCGAAGGGTTCCTGGTCGATCCAGACGGAAAGCTGCTGGGCGTAGCCGTCGATGATGGTTACGGGGTTGTTGATTTCGTGGGCTATCGAGCCGGCCATCTCGCCGAGAGTCGCCATCTTCGTCGAGAATACGGCCTTGGCGCGTTCGACGTTGAGTTGCTCCTCCATACGCCAGCGGTCGCGCGTGTCGAGGGCGACGATGAGGACGTAGGTCGCCAGGCCAGCGGCCACCAGCGTGTAAAAGACTTCGACGGGAATGCGTTGCCCGTCTTTGGCTCGGAAGTGCCCTTGGCGCAATTCTTGGCCTCCTCGCGCCTTCAAAGCAGCGAGGCGCTTTTTCCACTCCGCTTCCGTCGTCAAATCGGACTCGTCCAAGAGGTCGAGGAAGCGGCGGCTTTGCAACTCGTTGCGGCCGTAGCCGAGCTGGCGCAGAGTCTGGGCGTTGAAATCGATGATGCGGCCGCAATCGTCGGGATCGATGACGAGAATCACTTCGCGGGACTGATCGAGCAAGAGCCGGAATCGTTCGTTGTCCTGTTGTAAGGCTTTGCGCAAGCCGATGTCGGAACAAACCAGCACGAAACCGCGCGCATGCCCGTCCGACTGCACCAGGGCCGCGCGCAAGCTGTACCAAGTCGGTTCAGTGCCGAGCAGTTTGCCGCGGGCCTCCAAGCTCACCGATTGGCTCCGCCCGAGCATCAGTTGCAAGGAGCTAAGCACGCGGTCTGCGTCCCCTTGATCGAGAAATTCCGCCAAAGGCCGCCCGACGACCTGTTGCCGCGTGAAGCCAGCCATCGGTCGGTTGCTGAACGTAATGCGTCCGTCGAGATCCAGCGTGCAGATCAGGTCGGGAAGGTTCTGAACTAGCGAACGCCAGAGCTCTTCCGAAGACTTCAGATCTTCGATTTGATCGAGAGCCTTAAGGTCGTCGTCAACGGCAGCCAAAAAGGAGGCCCATCCCGCCGCATCCGGGGGCGTCTCGGCGTCGAGGCCGGCGGCAGCCAACAATCTTTTGAGAAGCGCAGATTTCATCGAGGACTTATCGGTCGGTTGGAGTTTCGTTTTATGCCCCCAGAACCGCTGCTGCTCTGGTCGCATAGATGCCTGATATCATTAGATTTTATTGAAAAAAACGGGGAAATCTTAAGTTCTCGAAGGGGGCGCCGATCATAAAGACATGGTCGCCCGACAAAAATCGAGAATTTGCCCCCTCTTGCTGCTGCTTCTAGCGGCCTGCTCTAGCGGTGGCGGTGGCGGGGACGGCAGTAGCGATGGCGGAAAACAGCCACTCGTCAGCGGGGCGCAGACCAGTTCGACGCCCTTCGCGCCTCGAAGCCAAGAGACGGCGACGGCTTCTTACGTTCCAGGTCAAGACGTCGAGATCTCGGTTTGGAAGTCACGATTGACGATGTACGACGGAGCTTATTCCGAATCGGCAACGCTTTCCCTCCGGCTAGTCGCCAACGGCATCGTGCAAACGTCCAACCTCACGCAAGTCTCGCCGCTGCTCGATTTCAAAATCATCGGCGCGTCCGGCATTCCCGACAGGTCGTCGATCAAGAGGGCGCTTCGCGTCGAGACGATCGTCGATCGCTTCGTCAACGACAAGGAGACGGTAGTTCTGCTCATCGAGCACTACGGCCAAGCCGACGAAGCGAGACATATGATCTTACCGGAAGACCTGACGTTCACCGTGCAAGACGACCAGTCCCGGTTGATCGTGTTCGAGACGCGCGACACGGACTTCGCTTTCGTCGTCGCCGCCTCGAAGAACGGGAGCCTTGTGCCGGGCTATGACCGGTATCTCGCCGTTCCCCGCGACTCGGCTGATCTCGTGGCCTCTTCCGAGGATACGACCGACGAACCGGCGAGTGCGAAACTAGCTTGGACGCCAGCCGACGGTTCACGCGCGGCCTATCGCCTGCAAGTCGCCTACGAAGACATCACGACGACCGGCTGCCTGGGCGGAACGGATATCGACAATGCCGCCGTCGTCCAGGTTCGGCAAAAGTTCCCTAAGGACTTCGAGGACTCCTACGTCGCAGATACGCTGACGGAAAACAAGACCGTCTATTTCCAGCTGTGTTCGCTCAACGCTCGGGTGCCGCCCGATGCCTCCGACGGCATCAACGTCAGTTTCGCGTTGCCGAAGCGCGTCGCGGCGACGCTGACGAACGCTCCGACGGCTACCTCCGGCGCCACTTCGATCGACGTCACGATAGGCGGAACCGACGTCGTCGCATACAAGTATGCCCTGCGTTCTGGTGCCGCCGCCGCCGGCTGCGACGGCGCGACGTTTTCAAATTGGACGCCGGTGGCCACGCACGTCACGGCAAGTGGCTTGACGGAAGGTAACGAGCGGTTGTGCGTACTCGGGAAAAAGAGCGAGGCCAACATTCAAGTGGTGCCCACGGACTACGCCTGGACCGTCGACCTGACGCCCCCGGGCGCGTTCACCATCGTTGCGCCAGTGACGCCGACCAACGACGTGACCCCGACCTTCACCTGGGCGGCTTCGGCCGGTGCGGCTTCGTATCGAGCGACCGTCGCTAGCGACGTTGCCTGCGCTACGGTCGTCCAAAGTCTTACCTCGTCGACGACCTCGGTCACTGCGACGACGATCGCTGACGGCAGTTACTTTCTCTGCGTGCGAGCGTTGGACGCTGTCGGAAACGGAATCGAGGCAACGAACGACGGGCAAGCTTTCACCGTCGACGCCATCCCACCGGTGTTCACTTCGATGACGCTCGTCAACGACGTTGCCGACGGCTATTTGAATGCCGCCGACCACCTCGCTACGAACGACCTAGTAACGCTGACGGCCTCAGGATATACCGGCGCGACGTACAAAGTAGTAACCTCGGCCACGAGCTGTGATGCGCTTTTGACCTACGGGGTCTTGCCCAAGAGCAATTCCACGGACTTCGCCGCCGACGGATCCTACAAGGTCTGCGCAAAATTGGTGGACCTCGCCGGCAACATTACCTATGGCGCCAGCGGCGCCATCGTCAAAGATGGAACGGCGCCGTCCTTTACTTCGCTCGCGCTTGCGAATGACGTCGTCGACGCCAAGATCAACGCCGCGGAGCGGGCGCTGACGGCTGCCTTGGCCTCGACCTTGGTCGGTGCGGGCTATGACACGGCGGCCTACAAACTCGTCACCGCCGCCACGACGTGTAACGTGGCGCTAACGTACGGAGCATTGCCGACGGACAACTCGATCGATTTCGGTGCCGACGGAACTTACAAAGTCTGCGTCAAGCTGACCGATTTAGCCGGCAATCCTCCGGCATATGGTAGCACTTCGACGATGACCCTCGACGCTACGGTTCCCAGCGCCTTTGCGCTTTCGGCGCCGACGGCCGCCGCGACCGTCAATCGCAACGTCGTCACGATCACCTGGTCGGATCCAGGTGATGCGTCCGACTACGACCTGAAAATCGACGATACCAGCGGTTGTGCTTCGCCGGTGCAAACCTACCCGGGGATCGTCGGCCTCAGCCAAGCGACGACGATCCTAGCGGACGGCGTCTATTTCGTCTGCCTCATGGCGCGGGATGCGTTCGGCAACACGTCTTTGGCCTCGAACAACAACCTGACATTCACCGTGGCGACCGGCACGTGGGCCTCGACGACCGGTACCAGCGCCCCGGCGTCGCGTCGCGGCGCTACCGCGGTTTGGGACACCGTCAATTCCAAAGCGATCGTTTGGGGAGGTATCGATGGCACCGGCGAATTCAATTCCGGCGGTGAATATGATCCCGCCGGCAATACCTGGACGCCGACCGACGCGCTCGACGTCGACCTCGTCGACGTCAGGAGTTCCCACACCGCCGTCTGGACTGGCACGCAGATGATCGTTTGGGGCGGCCAAAACGCGACGCTCCAGCAACTGGGAAGCGGAGGCGTCTATACGCCAGGCGGACCCGACTATTGGACCGCGACGAACGCTTCGGGACCGGCGGCCCGCGAAGGCCACTCAGCCGTGTGGACGGGAACTTCGATGCTCGTCTTTGGCGGCTTCGACGGCACTGGCTATCTCAACTCCGGGTCGACTTATGACCCCGTAGGCGATTCTTGGTCGGCCACCGACGAGTTGGACGGCGATTTGCCGGCGCCTCGCCGGGGACACACGGCCGTTTGGACCGGCAGTTTGATGGTCGTTTTCGGCGGCACCAACGGGGCGGCGCTAAATTCTGGAGCACGGTTCGATCCCGCCGGTCCGGACTACTGGTTGTCCCTGTCGAGCGTCGGCGCGCCGAGCGCGCGCTTTGGCCACCAAGCAGTTTGGACCGGTTCGAAGATGATCGTCTGGGGCGGCTACAACGGCACGACTTATCTCAACGACGGTGCGGTTTATGATCCCGCGCTCAACACTTGGACGCCGATGACCGCCGTGGATGCTCCGGCGGCCCGCAGCGATCATGCGGCCGTGTGGGACTCGGTGCATGGTCAAATGCTCGTGTTTGGGGGTTATAACGGCACGGGCTATTTGAACGGCGGTGCTGCCTATGATCCGGTCGGCGACGCCTGGACGATCCCGGCGCTCAACTCCGCCTCGGCACCTGCGGCACGAGCCTCGGCCGCGACCGTTTGGAGCGGCACCAAGATGCTGATTTTCGGCGGCTATGGCGGCAGCTATTTGTCGACCGGTGGCCGCTACTTACCGCCGTGACTCCGGGTGTTTGCTGATGCTCCCTTGGCCGTTCGCCGAGGTTGGCGGATCGCGTCTTGAAAGCCTCGGGCCGACCGTTTAAGATCCGGGCCGAAGACAAATCCGTGACATCGTGGTGGCAGCAAAGGGGCGCGTATGACCAACGAGCAGCAATTCTATGACGACATCCGGAAGTTCAACCAAATCTATAAACTTCCCTCCAACGACGCGCCGACGCTGCTCGGTTCCGAGCGCGTGCGCAACTTCCACCAAATTCTAGCGGAAGAAGTTGAAGAGGGGCTGGACCTCGCAGCGAAATACGAAAAACTCGTCGCCGACAAGAAGGGCGACCTGTCGAAGGAAGAAACGATCGACCTCATGGCCGACATGTCCGACTGGCTCGGCGACTTAGTCGTCTATTGCGCCAGCGAAGCGCGTCGCTGGGGCTTGCCGCTCCCGCAAGTTCTCAACGTCATCATGGAGTCCAACTTCTCCAAGCTCGGCGCCGATGGCCTCCCCATTTACGATGAACGAGGCAAGGTCATGAAAGGCCCGAACTACTGGAAGCCGGAGCCGAAACTTCGGGACATGCTGCGCCAGGACGTTTGATGAAATGAGCGCGTCACTGACCCACGCCTTCGGCGCCAGGACCAGGCTCAAGAGTCGCTGGATTTGGGCCGGCGTTTTAACCGTTATTTTGGTGGCTCTCGCCGCGGGCGCCGCTAGTGCGGAAAACGTCGGCGGCGTGCCACTTTTCTTCGCGCTACTCGCTCTAGCAATCTTTCTCGCTCCCTACCTGGCGTTCACGACGACGTCGTTTGCGCGTGACCTCGGCTGGTGGCTCCGGCGCCGGCCTCAGGGGCTGCTTCAGGTCGGGCTTTTCTTCGTCGGCACTTATTTGATCTATGCCGCCGGGACTCAGAGTTTCGCATGGCCGGCCTTGGCGAAAGTCATGGCGTTCGTCGGCGTTCCGATCCTCTTGACGCTTCCCAGCCTTCGTCGCGCAACCGTGACTTGGTGGGATTTCCTAGTCGTGGCTGCGATTTGGTTGCCGTTCGACTTCGGGCTGCTCGAGGACGTGTGGACTTGGCCTGCCGGCGGCGCGGCCTATGTCATGAATACGGCGATGGCCATCGATTTGGCGGTCGTACTGTTCGTCAGCGTCCGGGGCGTTTCCGGCGTGCCGCTGCGTTTCCGCTTGTCACTTCGCGAGTTCGGTTTCGTGATCGCCGCCTTGGCGGGATTCTTGATTCTGGCAGTGCCCTTCGGCTTCAGCACTGGGTTCATTCGCTTCAATCCTCAAGCGATAACGGTGAAAGCCCTCCTGGCGCCGATCGGCATCTTCTTCTTCATCGCCGTGCCCGAGGAGCTGCTCTTTCGCGGCTTAGTCCAGAATTTCCTGGCCAAGAAGACCGGCAAACCGGTCGTGGCGCTCGGTCTGGCAGCCGTCATTTTCGGGGCGACACACCTCAACAACGGCGACTACCCTGATTGGCGCTACTTCGTTTTGGCGAGCATCGCGGGATTCTTTTACGGCCTGACGTACATGAAGTCGAAGAGCCTCTTGGCCCCGGCGCTCGTGCACGCCCTCGTGGACAGCCTGTGGGTGACCTTTTTTCATACATAAATTAGGAGTGTTTTCATGGATTTAGACACGTTGACCATCCATGGGTACGCCGACATTCCTCTAATGGAAGGCGCCATCTCGCCACCGCTCCAATTGGCGACGACCTTCGAGCGGGAGCGCGACGGCAGCTATCCCCAGGGATTTTCCTACGCGAGGAAGAACAACCCAAATCGTGACGCGCTCGAGGCGACGTTGACAAAACTGGAAGGCGGCTTCTCGACGGCGTGCTTTGCTTCCGGGACGGCGGCTACGATGGCGGTCTTCCAAACGTTGCAAGCGGGAGACCATGTGCTCGTGCCGCGGGACTCGTACTACGGAACACGCGTGATGCTCGCCGAGATTTTTCCGCGCTGGGGCCTAACATCCGACTTGGTCGACATGACCGACCTCGCCGCGGTGCAGAAGGCGGTGAAGAGCAACACCCGTGTCCTTTGGATGGAAACCCCTTCGAATCCCACGCTGCGGGTCTCGGACCTACAGAAACTGACCGACATAGCTCACCGCTCCGGCGCACTGGCGGTCGCCGACAACACTCTGGCGACCCCGCTTCTGCAACGGCCTTTCGAGTTCGGCGTCGACCTGGTCGTGCATTCGACGACGAAATACCTGAACGGCCATTCCGACGTCATCGGCGGCGCCGTCATCGCCCGCCAAGACGGCCAGGTGATGGACCGCTTGCGGGCGGTCCAAATCCACGGCGGCGCCGTGCCTTCTCCTTTCGACTGCTGGATGACGCTGCGGGGGTTGAAGACTTTCGCCTATCGCGTTCGGGCCCAATGCGAGAACGCGCAGAAGATCGCCGAATTCTTGGCGACGCACCCCGCCGTCAGTGCCGTGCATTACGCGGGTCTCGAGAGTCATCCGCACCATGCCTTGGCGAAGAAACAAATGCGCGGCTTCGGTGGACTCTTGTCTTTCGAAGTTCGCGGCGACGAAGCGGCCGCGTTTGCGGTCGCCGGTCGCGTCAAGCTGATCCGCCGCGCGACGAGCCTTGGGGGCGTGGAAACGCTGATCGAACAGCGCGCGTCGATGGAAGGTCCAGGAACTTCGACGCCGGCCAATCTCCTGCGACTGGCCGTCGGCTTGGAAGCCGTTGAGGACCTAATTGGCGACTTGAAGCAAGCCTTGGATCAAAGCCGCTAAGCTGCGGCAGGCGGGTCGAAAAGGGCACCCTCGAGGTCGGCGCCGCGGAGGTCGGCGCGGCGGAGCTCCGCGCCCTTGAGGTTGGCGCCGCGCAAAATCGCCCCGGTCAAATTCGCCAGCGTCAGCCGGCAATTGACGAGGCAGGCGCCGGTAAGGTTCGCGCCGGAAAAATCGGCGCCGCGCAGATCCCGACCGGAGAGGTCGGCGCCCGTCAGGTCTTGACCACGCAGAAAAGCCCGCCGCCCCTGAAGCGGCTGGCCGGGCGCCGCCAAGGATTCAATCCAGCGCTGGTGGTCGTTGAGGACTTTTTGCAGGTCGGCGGGGTCCGCGAGCGCCGCCTCGGCTGGCAGCGGAAGGGTCCACACCGAGCGGAGTTTGACTTCGAAGGCGAAGGCGGAGGGAGCGACTACGGGGGCGCTTTCGCTTTTGTGGTTCATGTTACCTCTTTCCTAAAGCGTAGCACGCCGACGGCCGTTCGAATGTCGGCAAAAGTTGCCTTGTTTGCCGGAAAACGAGCGGTTTTCGGGTAATTTCTGCCTGCCGCGATGTTGCCGTAAAGATGCTAGAATGGAGTCATACCCCGCCCTTCCTCCGACGCTTTCGGAGCCTCACATTTCCATGCGTGACAAAGATCTCCGCGTTGACGATCGCCCCGGCGACGACGATGACTTTTCGGATCGCGACCTAGCGCTTCCGAAGAAGGCGGAGCCGATGCGCCCAGCGGCAGCGTCGCCGGGAGGGCCGACCAAAATTCAACACGAGGCGAAGCTTCCCGGTGAGCAGAAGGCTTTCGAGCGCTTTCAGGCCACCCTCCAGCAAAAGGCAGAAGCCGCGGTCCGCGAGCTGCGCGAGCGGTTACTGACGGCTGAGCAAGCCAACGCCAAGGCTCGCCTCGTCGAACGGCTGCGCGCCGAGGAGCACGCGGCGAAGAGTCGGCTGAAGGTGAAACTCGACGCTGAAGCGGCCGCTTCCAGTCGCCGGACTTCCTTGCGCTTGCACGAGGAGCGCCAGCAAGCGGAAGCCCGCATCAACGCCCAGTTCCTTGCGGAAAAACAAGCGGCTCAAGCGCGACATGCCACTCTGCTTCAAAAGGAACTTGCGGCGGCGGAAGAGCGCTTGGCGACTAAGCTAGAGGAAGAAG
>JAYWBY010000495.1:0-4026 GCA_043781115.1 Pseudomonadota bacterium | reverse complement strand
TGCCTAGTCGCAACCTGGCGTGGAGGCTGGTGCGGCGGCGTTGGCCTCGTCAGCCGCCGGGGCCGCGGCATCCGCCGGGGCATCATCGGCCTTGAGGTCGGCGCTCGGCCCGGTGTACTCGGGGACTTTGGCGTCTCCGCTGCAGAATTCCTTCATGGTGTCCCGCACCCAAGTGATCTGGCGCGGCAGTTCGGCGATGAAGGTGATGTTCGATTCTTCACAGATCGGGCTGTCTTTGATCTCGCCGTCTTTGTAAGTCATGATTTTCGCGTCGACTCCATAGACTCCGTCGTCAACGAGGGCGGCGCCGCCGCTGTCGCCTCCGCAAGCATTTGCCGTCTTCGCCGTCGGGGCGTCGAGGCCGCCCAGGGCCTGCAGCATGCCCATGCCGTCGAGCAGACGGTTGTCGGGAGTCGTCATTTCGCCGTGGTAACGCAGCACGCCGAGGCGCTTCGTGCCCGACGTCGTGTCGTTGTCGGTCGTCGTTTCCGTGGCTCCATAGCCGACGATTTCTACTTTCGGCCCGCCGGCCTTTGGCGGCGTCGGCAGCGTTTTGGTCCAAAGCTTCGCCGGTTTGATCGCGAGGTCTTGGTCGAGCTTCAAGAGCGCCATGTCCTTTTTGCCGGTGGCGCCGTCAGGGCTCATGATGCGCACGTCGACGCCCCGGGGCGCCGTGTCGCGATGCGCCGGGTTGTTACCGGGGCTCAAATCCGCATGAAAAGTGTAGGTTTCCGGCTTGGGGTCGTCCTTGTCCAGGAAACAATGGGCCGCCGTCAACACGACGTTCGGGCAGACGACCGTGGCGCTGCAAATGCGGCGGTTGAACCGCACTTGCGATAAAATCTTTTGCTGCACGTCCTCGGCGTAAAGCATACCGACGAACGGGTAGTCCTTCGTCGTCGCTTCGTCGCCGTTGCGGATCGCGAGCCCGGTCGGAACGTTGCAGCCGCCGTCCCTTTCCTTGGCGGTCTCCGAAGCTTTGCTCTTCTCTTTGGCGCCCGGGGCTTCGCAGGCCACGATGAGGCACGTCGCGGCCAAAACCGTGACAAAAGACCCGAAGCCTTTCGACGTCCCACTCATGCTGCCGGCAACGCTCCGGAAGTTAGTCAAAGGATCACAGTCTTTATCGGTCTTTTTTGGTGAATTCTTTAGATAATCGGGTGGCTTCTCGGGGCCCGGGCAGGTTATAATATTCTCATCAATATCCGGGGATTATAGCGTCAATGACCGGACCCTTCGACGACCAAGACAAAAAGCAAGAGCTCTCCCGCTTGCCCCACTCCGAAGCCGAGGCGCACGCCGACAGCGAAGAGACTCCGGGCGTGCAGAAGATCGTTTCGTCTTTGCCGGTCGACCACGCCGGAACTGCCGTTTACGTCAAAGGTTGGCGCTACGAAACGGGCGCGGCGCAGGCGATCTTGATCGTTCACGATCTCGGCGAGCAAACGACGCACTATCGCGAAATGGCCCGCGCCTTGGTCGCCTCCGGTTATTCCGTCTACCTCTTCGACTTACGCGGCCACGGCCGTTCCGGCCGGCGCCTCGGCCACGCTCCGAGTTTTAATGCCCTGATCAAGGACCTCCTCCAGGTCGCCGCTTGGGTGCGTCACAAGGAGGGCGGCAAACCGCCGATCATCCTCGGCCACGGCATCGGCGCGCTGATCACCATGGATTTCACGAAGTATCACGGCGACCTCTGCAAGGCCGCGATCTTGAGCGCGCCTTGCCTCGAGCCCACGGCCCAAGTGTCGCCTCCGGCGCGGCTTCTGCTGCGCCTCTTGGCAGAGATCTCGCCGGGGGTCCGCATCCCGAGCGCGCTGAGTCCTCGCTTCACCAAAGACCTGAAGGGCTCCCAGCAAAGCGACGGGAGCGAGGAAGACAAGGTCGTCTACTTCCCGCGTTTGACCGCGATTTTCGCTCACGAGCTGTTGTCGGCGATCCAACGGGCCGAAGCCCGCTTCATCGAATACCACGGTTCTGTCCTGATCCTTTGCCCCGAGGAAGACACCATCTGCTCCTATGGGCAGCTGAAGAAATCGGCGGCGCTCCATAATGAGAACAACCTAGAGATCGTCGACTTGCCGAAGGTCGGGCATGGCGTCTTCACCGAGGACAAAGCGTGGCGCGACGCCGCGCTGCAGGTGATTCTGCCTTGGCTCGACAAGGCGCTGAAGGCGCCAGCTGCCGACCGCAAAGAAGAAATCCGCCTGAGCGGCGCGTCCCGCAACGACCCGACTCGAATCGTCGACACCGACAAGCCGGGAGCCTCCAAGCTATGAGCGGAACGTCGCTGAATTCCACCGTCCAAACCCTCAACCGGATCAAGACCGGCGCGCGCGTGCTTCGCCGCGGCTTGCTGATCTTGCTCGCCGTGTCGCTGGCCACCGTCGCCGTGTCGCTCTGGTCCTTGGTCCGCCCCCAACAAGAGCTCGAGCAGCTGGCCTTAGGCGGCCTCGTGCTCCTACTGGCGGCGCTCGTAGGCTTGAAGAGCCGCAACCGGCGGCACACCATCAGCCTCAACGACCTCGTTTTGTCGCTCGAAATGAAACATGGCCCGCGGACCAGCGAGCCGCTGCCGGTCGAAGGCGCGGCCAAGGATTTGCCCGCCGAGTGGCAACCGTTCGCGACATCGGAAGTGAAGGAACTCAGAAGCTACGAAACGTCGCGAATGGTGGCCCTAGTCAGCTCGCTTGTGGCGCCGCTAGCCGTGTCGCTCTTGACGCTGCCCAACGCCGCGCCGTCGTTCAAGCTGGCGTTTTCGGAAGTCACCAATGTCGTTTCGCGCTTGTCGCGCGGCGCCTCGTTGCGCGTCATCCAGGGCGCCGCCACTGAGATGACGGACAAGCCGCAGTCGCTCTCCACTCACAAACCGCTGGTACTCGACCTGCAGGCCCAAAACTTGTTGGAAGTGACGGTCGTCGGCGGCGGCTTCGGCAAGAGCGCACCGGTCGTCGAGCTGCGTCGCCCGGCGCCCGACGGCAAAGGCCAGCAAGTCTTCCAAAGCTTTCAAATGAGCCCCGTCCGCGAGGGTTCGAGCGGAGAAACCGACGAGGTCACGCACTACAGCATTTCCTTCGCCGCCTCCGAGCCGGTGGACCTCTACATCCCGACGCTCGATTCCAAGCCTTATGCGACCATCAAGGTTCGTCAGCTGCCGACGCCGAAGGTGAAATTAATCGTCGCTTCCCAGCTCGAAGACCCTTGGCCGGACGATCAGCCCCTCAACCTTCGCATCCAAGTCAAAGCCGAGAACCCGCTTCAGACTGTGCGCCTGTTGATCAAGTCGGGCCAACGCGTCTCGAAAGAGCTGGTCGCCAACGTCGTCGCGGAAGACAAGACCGAGCTCACCACCGACTATCGCTTGATCCTCGAAACCTACGTCGAAAGCGATTTAGCGCAAGTCGAGATCGTCGCCGAGGCCGTCGACCGGTCGGTGCCGACGCCGCTCGTCGGCGTCAGCGAAACGTTGAAGATCAACACGGCCAGCGCCTACGGCCGGTACCGCGCCTCGCTGCAGACGCTGCGCGAGCTGAAGCAGCTGGTCGACGACGCCGTCTCGAAACAAGAGGAGAAGCTGCCGAAGGAAGCCAGAGCACTGGCGCAGAAGGCCGGCGAACAATCCGAGAAGTCGCCCTTCTTCGACGGCTTGGACCGGATGCAAATCCACCGCTTCGAGTCACGGATGGCCGAGTCCGGCGGCCAGATGCCGATCGAAAAGCTGCTCGAGTTCTCCCAAAACCTGAACGACTTTCTCTTCGAACACGAAATCCTGGACGACCGCGAGCGTGACCGGGACTTCTTCGTCGCCGCCCGCGGTTTGTCTCGCCTCATTGAGCAAGAGGCGACCAAGCGGCCGGTCGTGTTGAAAACCGTCACCGAGCGCCTGCGCAAATTTCTCGACGATCGCCAGCAACGTTGGGTGAAGCGCGAAGCGCGCCTCAACGCCGCCAACAAACCGGAGAAGTGGCCGGAGATACGCGACAAGAAGCCGTTCCACGATGCCACGGTCCAGATCGACAAGTTAGA
>JAYWBY010000494.1:0-4031 GCA_043781115.1 Pseudomonadota bacterium | reverse complement strand
TTACAAACACTTTAAAAGAATCAGCTCCGACATGGTGACGGCCGACATCGCTTATGAATACGGCATCACGATGTTTCAGGCGAAAAACTGCACCAAGTCGATCGCCGGGTTTAGCCGGGTGCCGGCGAGCAGTAAGACGATCGAGTTGGCGTATTTTTATCGGGGGGTTTGCCATCTCAGAAACAGGCAATATCAAAAGGCGCAGCTTTACCTGAACCGCGCGAAACATCTGCCAGCCAACCTCGAGGCTTCCCGGCGCGAGGGATTGACGATCGTCAGGCAGCAGTCGCGCAACGAGCGGCAGGGCGGGGCGCAACCCATCAATCCTTATTTGATCGTGCCGACACCACCGCCTCCACCGGTTGGGTATGATCCGTATGCCGGCGTGCAACCTCCGCCACCTGATGGCGGGAATGCCACGCCGGATGCGTCGGGGAAACCTGCGGACGCGACGGCTGCCGCCGCGGCAAAAAAGCCGCCGCCGAAGCCGCCGCCGCCGGTTGCGGGATGGACGAACGCCGTGACGCCGAGTTTGACCTTGACCCAAGCTGCGACGAACAACGACTATTTCGGCTACAAAAACGATCATACCGACACTTCCACGACGGAAATCAAACTTTCGAGCAAGGCCAAATACTTGGCTTCGGCGCGGGCGTCCGGAGGACAGCCGTATTTTTCCCTCGGCCTCGATTTGACTAAAACCAATAGCAAAACGTCGGGAAATTCGACGCAGTTCGTCGCCTACCAGAACGATCCAGGGACGGTCATCCAGCAAGATTCCCAGACTCCCGGAACCTCAGTCGACAAAGGCGACATGCTTTTCAACCCCGAGGTGAGTTACCCGATCAACGGTTCGAGCGACATCACGGCAGGCTACAAATACGCGGAGTCCTATCCCGGGCTCAAGACGGATGGCAAGACGGGGACGCACGGACCTTACGCGAACATAGATTTTGGCGGAGACGTGGCGACGCTAAAATTAACTTACACGAACACGGAAACGGTAGGAGCGGACGGGAAGGTGTCGGCAATTAACACGACACTCGGCGGCGATCTGAATAAAACCTGGGACACGACGACCGGCGACTTGAATTATAGCCATTCTGTAAACTCGGCTCCAACGGGGACTCCGGTAACATCCGTTTCTCCCGACGCGATCGCCGCAACGTTAACGAAAAATTGGGAGTCGTCGTCTCTTACGTTAGCTGTCACGAACATCACCAATAACCCTCCCGCCGGTTACCACCCTTCGGACTCCTCGCTATCAAGCAACAAAGCGGAAATTAGTGGCAACCGGACGTTTGATTTCGGTGGCACCATCACGCTCACGGCGTCTATGACGCAATTTGAAACCTATGTCACTAACGTTCCCGATGCGTCCGCGACTCCCGCGACCCCGCCTCCGGGTACGCCGCCTCCAGCAACTCCCGCGGCACCCGCGACCAAACCGGTCACGGCGAGTGGCGGCCAAGCCCAAAGCGCATTGGCGTCCTTCAAGCTGGTGCCGATCGATTGGATCTTTGGTCTGGCTTCAATAAAGTATACAAAAACGTCTTACGAATTCGCCGGTGAAGTGCCGCCGGCGGACCAAGTGCTCTTCGAACAGAAAGTTTCGGAGACGACGACTGTCTTCACCCTGCAGGTAGGACTGACGAAGACATTTTAGAGAGAAGAAGAGATGCCAAAACGCCGCTACGCGGCTGAGCATGACGTTTCGTCACACTCAGCCGCGTAGTCTGCTCGCTTGAGTCTCAGTGCTTGCCTTGGTACGGAGACTGACCAGGATTTTGGCCGGGATTCTGACCGGGATTTTGGCCCGGTTTACCCGGATCATCGTCACCATCGGTGCCGCCGCCAGTCGTGCCGCCAGTCGTGCCGCCAGTCGTGCCACCAGTCGTGCCACCAGTCGTTCCGCCACCCGTCGTACCACCACCAATCGGTTGCGTCGGATTAGCGACGCACGTAATCGTCACCGAACCCTTTTCCGGCTTGTCGCTACCACCGTTGCCCGCAGGACGCTGGCACTCGGCTTCAACCACGTACTGGCCCGGAGTGTTGTAGATATGAGTCGTGTCGGCGCCCGTGCCCGTTTGACCGTCGGCGTAAGACCAAGTGACCGCGCCGCCTTCGCATTTGCCGTTGAAGGTGACGGTGTCGCCCGGGTGGGTGAGGATCGGCGTCGCCATGACCACGAAACCGCCGGGAACCGTCGCCGGGTCACCGCTGGTGACGACGAGCGTCATGCTGGCGTTGGCGGTTTCACTTTCGTCGGACTGGACTTGGAGGTCGATCGTGTACGTGCCGGACACGTCGATCTTGTCGGTCGCCTTCAGTTCCTTGCAGGTCGCGTCCTTGGCGTCACGCGTGCTGTTCAAAATCTTGCCGTCGCTGATCTTGAAGAGGGCGCTGACGATGCCGGCATTGGCGCAGCCGGCGACCGGCGCGTTGTCGGGGTCGACGGTCGAGGCCGTCGGCCTGACCGTGAATTCCTCGCCAGTCTTGACGGTGGTGACGCTTTTGCCGTCGACGATGACTTCTACGGCGGCCGTCGGCAACTGGGCCGCGGGTTTTTGGGTGGTTTGGTCCGCGCTTCCCGGTTCGCTGGCGCCGGCGCCGAGACCCTTGTGGATCGTGCGGTAGCGGGCGGCGCAGCCGAAGAGCGGGAGCAGGGTAGCAACGACGAGAGCAGTGGTTTTCAAGTTCAGCATGGTGATTAGTCCCGGTAAATCTTGATTTCGACCCGGCGATTGAGTTGCCGGCCCTGATCACTAGTGTCTTTGGTCATGGGATGACGCTTGCCGTAGCCGACGGCGATCGCTTCATCTCCGGGCACTTGGAAATACTTGATGAGCTGATGGCGAACCGTGCGGGCGCGGCGCACGCTCAAGTTGTCGTTGTAGTCGTCCGTTCCGTAGAAGTCGGTGTGACCTTCGATGACGAGCTTCGTGTAGCCTGTCTTCGCCAAGTGGTCGCTGAGCTTTTGGAGTTCGCTGACGGCGCCTGGAAGCACGCGGTAGTCCGAGTCGAACTCGAAGTTGATGTTGTGCAGGACGAAGGTCTCGGCCGGCTCCGTCGTCGGAATGGCGTCGATGCCCGGACCGTTGTCTTCCGGCGTATAGGAAACGGTTTCAATCGGGTCTTTCTTCTTGGGCTTCTTCTCGTGAACTACGGTCTTGCCGGCGTGGCCGCCGCCCGTGCCGATTTCGGTCGAGATGCCGGCGTAGAGGCGCCAGTCCGGCGTCGAATAGCCGTTCATCAGCTCGGTGCCGGCACCGGCTTGGCCGACAAGGCCTGGCATGAAGTTGTAACGAACGCCCGCCAACGCTTCGGCCGACGACGTCGAACGCGAGGTTTCATTTGCCACTGCTTTGACCGGGCGCGCCCCGTACGCTTCGGTGACGAGCGACGCGTTTTGCGTAACACGGTAGCTCGCCGCGACGGAGCCGATGTATTCGTCGCCCAGCGGAGCAATCAGTGATCCTTCGATCGGCTCACCAGGAGACCGCTTGCGGTAGCCGACGTTGACGCCGAAGGTGGCGCGACCCGCTTGCGTGTCGGCGGCCAATTCCGTGTTGTAGATCGGCGAGCTCGTAGCTCCGGCCGCGGGGTCGTCCTTGACCCGGTTGACAGTACCGGACTCGACGAGCGCCAGTCCGAAGTTGCTTTGTTTCAAGAATGCCCACTTGCCGACGATGCGGACGCCCGTGTTCCCTTGGTCGGCAAATTCGCCGCGGGTGTCGTCGGAGTCGACCTTTTGGCGGACGACGAACGGCATGGCGACGCCCAGTTCGAGGCGGGGCAAGATGCCGGCGCCGATCATCAAGTCCATGCCGGTCAGCGAGTCGTTGATTTCGTGGCGGCTTTGATGGTCGCCGCTCGCGTAAGGCAAAGTATTCGCCGCTTGGCTGAAATAGAGGCCGAGGCTGAAACGACCTTGGTCTAGCGTCGACGACGATTGCACCGTGACGTAGTTGCTCGCGCCGGTGACGGGGTTGAAGTTCTGGGCATCGTTGCCAGTGACGTTGGCTAAC
>JAYWBY010000493.1:0-4033 GCA_043781115.1 Pseudomonadota bacterium | reverse complement strand
TTTAGCGCTGCGAGATAGGCAATCCAACCTTCGCACGGCTCGCCGTGTTTGACGATCCTAAAATCCCCGTCGCCGCTGCCGTCGGGGGTCGCGCCTTCCCAGTAGAGATTGACCGTCTTGAAGCCCGCGTCGAGCAGCGCGTCGCGGAGTTCCGGGACCGTCCAAAGCCGCCAGTCGTAGGTGAAGACGTCGAGTCGCTTCGCTTCTCCGGGGCGCTTGAAGTGGATCTTGAACAGCGTCTCGTACGTCAAAGGATCGAACGAATCCTGGTCCCAGTAGTACGTGAACGGCGGATCGCCGAACGTCGCCTGCTCTTCGTTCGGGTCTTGGGAGGCCGAGCCTCCGAAGCTGTCGAGGATCAGGACGCCCTTCGGGCTTAGGGTCTTCAGGCAGTTCTTGAAATAGGCGACCAGCTGCTTCCGCTCTTTGAAGATGCAGTAGGAAAAATTCAGCGCGCAAATGACGTCGGCCTTCGGCACTTTCGCGCCCATGACGTTGGTCTTGTGGAGCGTGATGCGAGCCTGTTGGCTTGGGGTCAATTTGGTCATATAGTTCGCCTTGCCGTACGCAATCGGCTCAGGGTCCAAGTCGACGCCGTGCGCAACGTAGTCGGGACCGAGCTTCACCCACTCGCAGCAGTTGGTGAACGTGCCGCAAAAGTCCTCGCGAAAGACCTTCAGCTTCGTCTTGGCTCCGCGGCTCTCGCGCGCGACTTGCGCCATGAAGCGGACGTCTTCCTCCGGCGACTGCACGCTCTCCAAGTAGTGATAATAGCGATCGAATGCCGGTAGTTTGACAACCATGGGAGCCTTTTGGGAGTTGAGCTACCGGGGCTTTTTGCGCCTCTTTGACGGAAATGTCAAGTGCCCGAAACTATTGACCCAGACGCCTAAGTCCGGCAAACTCCAGACGCAATGGACCAGCATCATTCAGACCTCGCCCACGAAGTGATTCTCTGCAATTTCGGGGGACCGACCCAGAGCGCCGACGTCGAGCCTTTTCTCAGGCGCCTCTTCGACGATCCCTTCATCATTCGCGCTCGCATACCCGCGTCCTTTCGGGCGATGTTGGCCCGACGTATCGCCAAGAAGCGTGCACCGAAGGCCGCCGCGGAATACGCGGAGATCGGTTTCTCGCCGATCAACCGACTGACCGAAATCCAAGCGAGGCTGCTCGAAACCGAGCTGCGGAAGCGCCGGCCCAACACGCGCGTTCGCGTCTGCAATCGCTACACGGCGCCCTTCGCCGACGACGTCGTCAAGGACCTAGATCCGGAGAAGACGCGACTCTTCCTACTGACTCTTTACCCGCACTTTTGCCACAGCACGACCGTCAGCTCGATCCGCGACTTCGACCAAGCCTTCGAGCGCCACCACGGGCACCGCGAAGTGCCGAGCGTCCGCGTTTTTTCGTGGTGGCACCATGCGCGGTATTTGACGCACACCTTCGAGCGCTTGAGCTCGGCGATGGCGAAGGCTTTGCAGCAGGATTTGAAGGCGCCGCTCTCGGTCGTATTCTCGGCGCACGGCATTCCGACACGCTACGACCAGCGCGGCGACCCTTACGTCATCGAGATCAAGGGGCACTTCACCGAGATGCGGCGCCGAGGCGAAGCTTGGCTGAAGACTTTCGACGGAGGCAAGCACGTCGGCCGCGTCCACTGGCAGCTGTCGTTCCAAAGTCGCGTTGGGCCTGTCGAATGGGTGAAGCCCTACACCGACGTGACGCTCGCCAAGCTAGGCAAGAGTCGCGGAGGTCAAGTCTTGCTCGTACCAGTCAGCTTTACTTCCGATCACATCGAAACGCTTTACGAGATGGATCACACGTATCGGAATTTGGCGCTCGCCTCGGGCTTCATCTCGTACTCGCGCGCCGTGCCGTCGAACGACGACCCCGAGCTCGCCGCGTGTTTGGCCGAGATCCTGGCCGGTCACGGCTTTTAGGGTCGGTATCCTTCCGATACCAATGCAACGCGCCAATTTGACGGCGGTCGAACCGCAAATCCCTGATCTTCGTCGGCCCGACCGCCTGAGGTGCATTTGGCGTGATTCTTGCTTTTTTTCCTGGGCTCAACGCTTTCTTGCACACAACTCTCGGAGACTCCTATGCAACTCGTTAGCCGCTTCGCCAGCCTCGCCGCCCTTTTGAGCTTCTTTGCCGTCGCTCCTCCTTCTTTCGCGGCCGACGAACAAGATCTGCGGTCGCTGCTCAACACGATTCAAAACGACCTCGCCGACCACCGGGGCCGGTATTCCGACTCCGACATCGACAGCATGTACCGGGATTTGAGCTCCGCGGCCAGCACCGCGCGCGATCCGTCGGGACCGAGCGGTGGCGGCGAAATCGTTACCGCGTGCGTGAATGCCTTCGGCAACGGCTCGAGCGGCAGCGAGTGCTCCAGCCGGGCCCGCGACGCTGAGGTCGTGCGAACCTGCGTCAACGGCTTCGGCAACGGCTCGTCTGGTCTCGACTGCGCCATCAACGGCACGAACGCCGGCGCGGTCAATGCCTGCGTCAACGGATTCGGCAACGGTTCGTCCGGCCTCGAGTGCTCCAAGAACGCCTACAACGACGACATCGTCTCGGCTTGCGTCAGTGGCTTCGGCAATGGCTCGTCGGGCCTCACCTGCTCGGACGAAGCCAACAGCGCCAGCCGGGTCACGTCGTGCGTCGATCAGTTTGGCAACGGTTCGGCGGGATTGAACTGCGCGACGGGTCACTAACTTATTAATATTTAAGACCTAAGTTAGTCGGGTCAGCGAGTTCAACTAGGACCTTAGTTGCGCCCGACTAATTCTTTAGTTACCATCAAGGTAGTCCCCACGGAGTACCAACGATGAAGAAAAAAAAACCGGCAAGCCAGCTTACCGAAGTCGAACTCGAGTTGATGTCGATCCTTTGGGGATTAAACGGCGGCACGGTCCGCGACGTCATGGCCGCCCTGCCGGAGTCCCGGCGACTTGCCTACACCTCAGTATCGACGATGCTGCGCATCCTCGAACAAAAGGCGATCCTCACTAGCCGCAAGACGGGCATGGCGCACGTTTACGTCCCGGCCTTGAGCCGCGAGGATTACGAGGCGTCGGCTTTGAAGCGTTTCGTTTCGTCGGTGTTCGACAACGCTCCTGAAGCGCTCGTCGCTCGCCTTCTCGACGCCGAAGAGATGAGCCCCGAGACGCTGACGCGTCTTAAGACGCTCCTCGACGCGAGGTTGAAGTCATGAACGACTGGCAACCGCTCCTGACTTGGTACGTCGAAGCCAACGTCCTGCTCGTTGTGGGTTTCGGGTTCGTCTTGGTCCTGAACAAATTGGTCACGACGGCGCGCTTGCGGTTGCTGCAGCGGGACCTCTTGCGTTTCGCGCGTTTGGTGCTGCTCGCGGCATGCTTCGCGCCTTTGGTCGCGACGGCTCTGCCCCGCCACCGCTGGTTCGGTGGGGCCGACCGCTTCTGGACGCTGGATTTGCCTGCCAACCGAGCGGCGGGGCCGTCGGCGGGTGTCGGCGGGCCGAAGGCGAATGCCTCGGCTTTGGCCGCGGGTCAAACGCCGCATGACGCGAAGTTGCCGGCTACGGCGCTCGTTCTGCTGACAATGCTCGCCGCCGCGGTCGTGGCGCGAAGCGTCATCAGCGTCACGAGCTTGGCCCGCCTGGGAAAACTCTTGAAGGCCACGCACCCTCTCCGCCGCAACGGCCGACTTCATGTCGTTGTCTCCGACGAAGCGAGCGTGCCATTTTCCTGCCGTCTTTGGGGGCGAGCCTACATCGTCTTAACTCGGCCGATGCTGGCCGACGCCGCGTCGCTCCGCATGGCGCTGCGCCACGAAGGCGAGCACCACCGCCAAGGCGACACGACTTGGCTCTTCGCCTTCGAAGCCGCGGCGCTTGTCTTTCCGCTCAATCCGGCGCTGCCTCTCTGGCGCCGCCGCTACGGTCTACTTCAGGAATTCGCGTGTGACGAAGCGCTCATCGGCCGAGGGCGCGTCGAACCATACGCTTATGGCAGCTGCCTCATCCGGGTCTTGGAGGCAGCCA
>JAYWBY010000492.1:0-10980 GCA_043781115.1 Pseudomonadota bacterium | reverse complement strand
CGTCCATAATAGCTCCTGGGTTAGGAGACGAAGAAAGCAACAGACGAGAGCGAGAGCGAGAGCAACAGACGAGAGATGCAGACGAGAAAGTAGCATGGGAAAGTGGAGGACTTCCTTTTAAAGGGAAGTGGCTGGGGTGGAAGGATTCGAACCTTCGGATGCCGGAATCAAAATCCGGTGCCGTACCGCTTGGCGACACCCCAATAGGGAAAGACAAAGAGGTTCCCTTAGGGGCTTAGGATTATTATAGGGACCCTAGGGTGTCAAGCGAGGGCTCGAAGGAGCCGCGAGTCACTTGGCGACGGGTAAGTAGAAGCCGGGACGGTTTTCGGGAAGCCAGCGGTAGCGATCGTCCTCGTCGAGGTCGACCGTCCAGGCTCCGATGGCCAAAGTCGGGTGGGTCAAGACGCGCTCCGAGACGGCGTCGATCACCAGGGTCTCGAAGGCCCGGCGCAAGGCGCGGCCTCCGAAGGGCCCACCGACGCCCGTGGCAACTAAGCGATCCTTCAGGCGCTCACCGATGGTGACGCGGAATTGCCGGTCGCCGAGGCGGCCGTTGAGCTCGCCGATTTGACGAGCCAGGAGGTTGTCGAGCTGGCGCCGGCCGAGGCGTTTGAAAACGATGACTTCGTCGATGCGGTTGACGAACTCCGGTCGGAGCGTCTGAGCGAGGGCACTGCGCACTTCTTGGTCGCTAGCCTGTTCGGGGTCCGCCAAGGCGTCCAGGCCGAGGTTCGACGTCATGATGATGAGGGTGTTGCGGAAGTCGACGAGCTTCCCCTTGCCGTCCGTCAGGCGACCGTCGTCGAAGGTTTGAAGGAGGAGGTCCAGCACCCGAGGGTGGGCCTTCTCGATCTCGTCGAAAAGGACGACGGAGTAAGGCTTCATGCGAACGGCTTCCGTCAGCTCGCCGCCTTCGCCGAAGCCGACGTAACCGGGGGGTGCCCCGACCAAGCGGGCGGTACTGTGCTGTTCCATGAATTCCGACATGTCGATGCGGATCATCTTGGCTTCGTCAGAGAAGAGCTCCGACGCCAAGGCCTTGGCGGTCTCCGTCTTGCCGACGCCGGTCGGCCCGAGGAAAAGAAAGACGCCTTGGGGGCGACGCGGGTCGTTGACTCCGACGCGGGCGCGCTTTACGGCGCGGGCGATCTTACGGAGCGCCGTAGGTTGGCCGTAGACTCGGCTCTCCAAACGCGCCTCGAGGCCGAGCAGGCGGTGCGAGTCGTCCTCGAGCAAGCGATTCACGGGAATGCGTGTCCAGGCCGCGACGACCTCCGCGACTTCGCGGGCGCCGACGACTTGGCGTAAGTACGAGTGCTGCTTCTGCATGACCGTCAGCTCGGCGTGGATCTCCACCAACTCCGTGTCGAGGCGGGGCAGTTCGCCGTACTGCAGGCGGGCGGCGAAGTCGAAGTCGGACTGCGTTTTGGCGTTCTCGTAGAGTCCCTTGGCCTCTTCGCGCTTTTTCTCGGACTGCTTCATCCGGTCGAGGAGATCTTGGTGGCGGCGCCAGATCGCTTCGATTCGCCCGTGTTCAGCCTTCGCTTTGTCGAGGCGGGCGTCGAGCCCGGCCATTGCCACTTTGTAGCCGGCGCCGTTGCCGATCGCTTTGCGTTCGATCTCGATCTGGTTGATTTCGGACTTCAGCTCGTCGAGGATCGCCGGAACGCTGTCGATCTGCAGACGCAGACGACTTGCCGCCTCGTCGACCAGATCGATGGCTTTGTCCGGAAGTTTCCGACCCGAAAGGTAACGGACGGAGAGGTCGACGGACGCCGCCAGCGCTTCGTCGTCGATTTGAACACCGTGGTGAATCTCGTACCGCGACTTGATGCCGCGCATGATCGCCAAGGCTATTTGCTTGCTCGGCTCTTCGACGTAAATTGGCTGGAAACGCCGCTCTAGCGCCGGATCCTTCTCAATGTACTTCCTGAATTCGTCGAGCGTCGTCGCACCGAGGCATTGCAATTCGCCGCGGGCCAAGGCCGGCTTCAAGAGATTAGCGGCATCGGCGCCGCCCTCGTGGTTGCCCGCGCCGACGAGCATGTGGATCTCGTCGATGAATAAGATCACTTGGCCGCGCAGCGACTCGAGCGCCTTCAGCAGATTCTTCATCCGGTCTTCGAATTCACCGCGATATTTGGCGCCGGCTAGCATGGCTCCCAGATCGAGCGACAAAACGCGCTTGCCCTTCATCGACTCCGGCACGCTGCCGTCGGCGATGCGTAAGGCGATCGCTTCGGCGACGGCCGATTTGCCGACGCCCGGCTCGCCAATGAGGAGCGGGTTGTTCTTTTTCTTCCGGCCGAGGATCTCTAGGACGCGCCGCACTTCCGGGTCGCGCCCGATGACGGGGTCGAGTTCACCGCGTTCGGCGATCGCGGTTACATCGATCGTGAATTTCTGCAAATCCTTGTCGAGCTTCTCGGGAACCTTGCTGGCTGGCTCCGGTTCACGCGGCTTCGGCTTTTGCGGCGACGACGCCGCGGAGCCGTCGCCCGAGGCGCGCTTGGTGACCATCGCCTCGAAGCCTTCTTCACGATCCTTCTTGACGACGCCTTCTTGCGCCGCTTTGGCGAGGAACGTCTGAATGACGGTCGACTGCCGACAAAGCGCGTCCCAAAGGACCGTTTCATGAACCAACTTGCCGGCAGCGGCCGCTTCCGCCATGTCGAGGGCCGAGTCGAGGCGTTTCCCGAAGTCGATCTTAATGGCGCCATAAATCCGCGGAGTACGCGCCAGATGATTTTCCAAATGGCGCTTCAGGCGTTCGCCAGCGCGATCTTTCAACTCGATGGCGTCGGCTCGCAGCAACGCCAACGCCACGTGCTCGACCTCGAGCAGCTGGTGGCCGAGGCTGCGTGCGTACTGCAACCCTTGGTGCAGCGCCTTTTGGCAGGCGAATTCGTAGCGTGAGACATCCATAACTAGGGATTCGGACGATTGGGCGGCGAGGCTTAGCGAAGTTTGAAGCGTGAGGTCTATAATATGGATATGATCGCTTGGAACTCTGATCAAAAGCGCCGCAACGGCGCCTGAGTCCGCTTACTTCGAAGCGTCGACGAGCTTCAACTGCAGGTCCGCGATCATCTGCTGGAGCAAGTTCGCCTCCTCGTCCGACAAATTGCCCTTGGTCTTGTCCTTGAGCAGGCGAATGATGTCGATGTTTTGGCGGGCGAGCGGCAGATTCTTTTGCGGCGCAGGACGACCTTCCACGGTCGCCTCGCCCATGTAGTAGAGCGCGGCCGAGGAAAATCCCAAAATCAGCCCCGAGAAGTCCACGCCTTCTGGGCTATTACCTGTCTGAGTCATGTTCGCGCCTCCAAGGTCGAGGCAATGGTACCCAAAAAGGCTTGAGCCGAAAAGACGGAATTAATCTCCAGGGGATTTCAGCCGATAGAGAAGGACCGATAGTTAGAGGACCGAGTGCGGCATGGTAACTAAAAAGAAGAAGCCGAGCGGCGAGAAACGCGGGGTGCTTTACTTCGTCGCCGACAAAACCGGCGCCGAGGCGATCAAGCTCCGGCGGGACGCTACTATTTTTGGCCGGGAAAAGGGCGACATCATCGTCCAAGACCACGAGATTTCTTCCACCCACTGCCAGATTCAAAACATCAACGGCGTCTACCACGTCTTCGACATGAACAGCACCAACGGTACGTTCGTGAACAACGAGCGGGTGGTCAAGGCGAAGCTCAACCCCAACGATATCATCACCGTCGGGCAAACAAGTTTCCGCTTCGCTTTGGAGGATGAGTCGAACGTCCGCCACATCACGACTATCTTCAAAAGCAAAGACAAGCGGAACGTCGCCGACAGCCGTTCGAGCTTGGTCGATACCCTCATCGAGAGCGAACTCCGCTCGACCCAGTCCCACGCTTTGACCTTGAAAATCAAATACCACGACGGCTCCGAGGACGAAGTCGAGCTCAACCAACGGACGCTCTACATCGGCCGCGCGACGAGCTTCGGCAAATTCGAATCCGACCCGGAAATTTCGCGGAAGCACCTCTTGATCAAGGTCAACGACACCGGCGAAGTGTTCATCGAGGACCAAGGCTCGACGAACGGCTCCTACCTCAACGGCAAGCGCATCACCGGTATGCATCTCGTGCGTCCGCAAGACGAAGTCCGCGTCGGCACCTCGCTCCTCCACATCAAAGCCAAAAGCGCCTGATCAGCCGACCATGACTTCATGGAATTCGGCTTAGGCTTCGAAGCCCAAGCCCTCATTGCAACGAATCGCGGCTTGATTGTCGTGTTTGACGTTAAGGACTATCAAGTCGACCGTCGGCAACAAGTCTTGGCAAAGTGCCGACGTCACTGCCGCCGCCAGGCCTTCGCCCAGCCGGCAGGGATCGGTCTCGATCGCGGCGCGGTCTTTGATACGGCCGAAGGGCAGACGAGCCTCCTTGACTTTGGGTCGCGGCATGTTATCAAATCGGGTGGCTTATGCCAGCCGCACAGCGCGAGAATTGGGGACGTGGTGAAATTGGTAGACACGCTGGTCTTAGAAGCCAGTGCCGTAAGGCGTATCGGTTCAAGTCCGATCGTCCCCACCAGCCGTCGCTCGCCTAGGGCGAGCTATGGCTGGCAAGCCATCATGATGTGCGTCGCGTTGGCGATGATCGGAGAGAGAGCGGCGGCGGCGGACAAGCTGGTCATTCTGTCTCCGCACCGAAAGACGATCCAGGACGAATTCGTGCCGCTCTTCAAGAGCTACTACCACCGGACGTACGGCACGGAAGTCCAGGTCGATTGGGTCGACCAGGGCGGCGCCTCCAACGCGGTGAAGTATCTCGCGGCGAAAGTGGCGTCTAATCCGAAGGACCCGGGCATCGACGTCTTTTGGGGCGGCACCAGCGCCAATTTCGTCGACATGGCTCGTCAGGGACTTTTCGCGCCGTACAGGCTCGCGCCGAAGACGCGCCAAGAAATCCCAACTCAGTGCGCCGGCGTCGCTTTGTCCGACCCGAACGACCTTTGGCAAGCGACGGAGGTCTCGTCGTTCGGCATCGTTTACAATCGCGAGGCGCTTCGCCTAGAAAAATTGCCTACGCCCACGACGTGGAGCGACCTCGGCGACGCCAAGTTTTTTAATCAGCTCTCTAGCACCGATCCCCGCAAGTCCGGGACGAACAGCACGATGAATGCCGTCATCCTCGAAGCCGAAGGCTGGGAGAAGGGCTGGGCGCTTTTGACGCGAATGGCAGGCAACACGCGCCTTTTCACCCAATCGAGCTCTGATCCTGTGCGCGCCGTCGGAGTCGGCGACGCCGCCGCCGCGACCGTCATCGATTTCTACGGGCTGAATCAGGTCATCGAGATGGGTCCAGAGAAGATCGGCTTCGTCCTTCCTGCCGGCAAGACGATCATCGACCCCGATCCGGTCGCGGTAGTGAAGAACGCCCCCCACGCCGAAGTCGCTGGTCGCTTCGAGGAATTTTTGCTGACCAAGGACGCGCAAAAAGTCTGGGTGCTGCCCAAGGGTCAAAAGGACGGGCCGGTCACCGCCAACCAAGCGCGTTTGGCCGTCCATCCGCTCGCCTACAAAGAGACTGAGGGCCGTCGTTTGCCGATGCTGGACAATCCGTACTTGGCCAAGGGCTTTTTGAAATTCGACATCGTCAAGGCCGGCGAATGGCGCGAGCCGCTCAATGACCTCATGGGCGCCGCGATCGTCGACTCGCACGCCGATTTGAAGAGGGCTTGGAAACGCGTCCTCGACGATCACGAGAAGCCGGCGGCCGTCGCCGCCTTCGTCAAACCGCTTGCCTCGGAAGCCGACCTGAAAGACGCCGCCAAACACTGGCAGGACGACGTTTACCGCAACACCAAGATCAACGATTGGGTGAAGGCGGCAAAGACCAAGTACCTCGCCCTCGCCGCAGGTCAAATCCCCAAGTCCTGAACAGAGTGAGTTCCATGAATCGCAAAGAAGGCCAAGGCCAAGCTCCCGACCTCGACGCCATCAAGCGTAATTTGCCCCGACCGAAGAAGGCCGTCGTTACCGCTGGGATGCCCTACGCAAACGGGCCGATCCACCTCGGCCATTTGGCGGGGGCGCTCATTCCTCCCGACATCTATGCAAGGTGGATGCGGATGCTCATTGGCGCGGAAAACGTCTTGTTCGTCTCAGGCACCGACGATCACGGGTCGACGAGCGAGCTTTCGGCTCTCCAGGCCGGCAAGCCGGTTCGCGAGGTCATCGACGAAATTCACGCCAAGCAAAAGCGGACTCTCGACCGCTACTCCATCGGCATGGATGTTTATAGCGGCACTTCTCAGCCGGATTGCTTCCCGACCCACAAGGCATTGGCGCAGGACTTCCTCCGCCGGCTCCACAAAAACGGCATGCTCGAGAAACGCACGAGCCGCCAATGGTATGATCCGGGACTGAAGCGCTTCCTCCAAGACCGCTTCGTCCGCGGCAAGTGCCCAAATCCTAAATGCGACAATGAGACGGCGTACTCCGACGAATGCGAGAAGTGCGGCACTCACTACGAACCGTCGGAACTACTGAACCCGCGAAGCGCCTTAAGCCCCGCGACGCCCGAGTTGAAAGACACAGCGCATTGGTGGCTCGACATGTGGAAGGTGTCCGAAGTCCTGAGGACCTGGATCCAGACGAAAGAAGGCAAGTGGCGCGCCCCGGTCTACAACGAAGTCATCAACACGGTACTGCCGTCGGTCCGCTTCGACAACACGCATGAGCCTAAGTACAAAGAGCTGAAAGCCACCTTGCCCAAGCACAAGAGCAAGTATGCTCCGGGCAAAAAGATCGTGGCCCAATTCGAGTCGAAGCCCGACATGAACACCGGCAAGGCGATGCTGGCTGAAGCCGGCATTCCCACCGAGTTCGTCGACGGCTGGGCGCACCGCTCGCTAACGCGCGACGTTGCTTGGGGCATCCCGGTGCCGCCGGAGCTCGATCCAGAGATGGTCGGGAAGACGCTTTACGTCTGGCCTGATTCGCTCATTGCGCCGATTTCCTTCTCGCAAGTCGCCTTGAAGAACAAGGGCCGCGACCCCGCGACCTACGTCGATTTCTGGAAAGATCCCGAGGCCAAGATTTTTCAATTTCTCGGCCAAGACAACGTCTTCTTCTACGTGTTAATGCAAGGCGCAATGTGGATCGGCACGCAGGCCGACACGCAGCGGCTGCCGATCGCGGGCGAGACCCAGTTGACGGACGTCTTCGGCTGCTTCCACCTGATGGTCGGCGGAGAGAAGATGAGCAAGTCGACGGGCAACTTCTACACTGGCGACCAGCTGCTCGAAGAGAAGGGTTATTCGACCGACCAAATTCGCTATTTCCTTGCGCTCCTTGGCCTGCCCGAGACACCGTCGAACTTCGACTTCGCCGCTCTCGACGACCGGAACAAGTTCCTCGCCGGCCCGCTCAACGCGGCCTTCGAGAAACCGATCTCGGCTTGCCACTCGAAGTTCGGAGGCAAAGTTCCCGTCGGCGTCTTGAACGAAAAAGTCTTGGCGGAAACGACGAAGATCGTCCAGCGCTATACGCGCTCGATGGGCCGCGCCGAATACACGCAGCTCCTCTTCGCCATCGAGAATTACGCGCGCCTGATCAACAGCATGTTCACGCAATTCAAACCGCACGACGACCGTCATCCCGAAGAGGAGCGCCGCAACGCGCTTTATTCGAGCTTTTATGTTCTGAAGAACATCATGATCATGCTTTATCCCTTCGTCCCCTCGACGATGGAAGCTTTGCGGCAATCGCTGAAGTTGCCCCCCGACGTATTTCGGGTCGACGAACTCGGCACGCCCATCGCGCCCGGGCACGCCATCGGAGAAAAACAGCAGTTTTTCCCGGCCGTCGCCGGCGCGGAAGGCCAAGACTAACCGTCGGAATTGGACGTGCGTCAAAAGCTTCGACATGAGGCTCGCCGCCGCACGCGGGTTATTCCAAGAGTTATGGGTACCTAGTCACGGTCCGGAAGTTGATATGGGGGGTCCCCGAGGCCGCTCCTTTCTCCGTGGTTCCCGAGGTTTCCGTTGCTCTCCCGCCCGCCCCTCTTCCTCGCCCTTTTCCTTGCAGCACCCCTGACGGGCTGCGGTACGCTGGAAAAGACGCTACTTGGTCGCTCGCCGTCGCCCAACCATTCGGGTCCGGACCCCGAGGTTGATGCTCCTCCCGCGTCAACTCCGCCGGAAACCGACGGCAAACCGCCAGTCGTAACCAGCACCCCCAGCGCAACTCCGCCGAAATTCGACGAGCAAGTCGACCACACGGCGCGACTCCTCTATTTCCAGTCGGAACTCAGCCTGACCGATCTCTTCAGCGCCAACGGTTCGAGCCAACTCTGCTGGCCGACGACGCTCTCGTACGTGGTCGACTATCTGCGGACGACGCATCGTCCAACCTTCGCCAAGCTCGAGAGTCCCGACATTCGTGCGTTCGCGACGCTCTGCGGCACCGACCGGACCACCGGGACGACCTTGCCTCAAGGCGTCAGCTGCATTGACAAACTCGCCACGGAAGCCGGCTATCCGCTTAGTCTCGAAGTGACTGGCCTCGACGCCAAATGGCAAGCCTTCGGCCTTTTCCCCCAAAAAACCACGGTTCATGAACAAAGCATTTCACCAGTCGACCTGAGACGAGCCCTGAACGCCGAGCAAAGCGTGATTCTCTTTGTCGGGTTCTATGAAATCGACGAGGTTCACCATACCTGGACGCGCATCCGCGGCCACTTCGTCGCCGCGACCGGCTTTGGCTACCAAGCGGCGTGGAAGAACGACGAGCTTTCCGTCACAGTCGTGAATCCTGGCGTTGACTATTCGCTAAGGCCGTCGCCGAGCCTACCGGGGGATGTCGTCGACCTACGCCGCATTACGAAAACGGACCTGCCGGCTCTCCCGCCGGACGTCGACTTTCAAATTTCGGGTCCAGGCTTTCCTGCCACAAAAAGCAGCATCGCTGTCGTCGAAAGTGCCATTTATTTTAGCCTATCCGACTGACACAACTTACCAAATTCGATCCTTTGGCAAAACTGCCTAGGAAGGGTTGGGTGGAAGTGGGTAATTCTTATGCAAGGTCCCAAGCACTTATCCACATGGGGCTGTGAACTTTCCCAGCCGCGGGTTTAGCGGCTAAGCGTAACTACGCGAAAGGAAAGCAAACGAACCGCACAGCTGCCAAAATAGGCAGCTGTGGATAAGCTGTGACCAGAGTATGCCGACTAGCGCGCCAGGGCGCCTTTGGCTACTTGGATCAGCTGCGTAAACGCCGGTTGGTCGTTCAACGCCAGATCGGACAAGACGCTGCGGTCAAGGGTGATGCCCTTGATCTTCAGGCCGTGCATGAATTCGGAGTACTTCAAGCCACCGGCGCGAGCCGCGGCATTGATGCGTACGATCCAGAGCCGGCGGAAGTCACGCTTTCTTACGCGACGGTCGCGGTAAGAGAACTTGAGAGCGCGACGAACGACGTGAATGGCCGTACGAAAACGGCTATTCCGGGCTCCACGGAAACCACTGGCGAGGGCCAGGATCTTTTTTCTTCTGCGGCGGGCCTTAAAGCCCCTCTTGGCGCGGGTCATTTCTTACAACTTCCTCTCTTAACCGTTCGGCAGGCAGGGCAGAACCCGGGTGAGGTTCGAATGATGGACGTAGCCCGGCTTCTTCAGCTTGTTCTTACGCTTCCGCGACTTCTTCGTCAGAATATGACGCTTACCGGCCTTGCTACGTTTGACCTTACCACTAGGCTTGATCTTGTAGCGCTTGGCCGCAGCTTTGCGCGTCTTAACTTTGTAACCCATCGCAACTGCCTCAAAAACCAGCAGGATTTCTAGAACACAACTGTCCCTGACACCAAGTTCGGAAACAGGAGTGAAATGAGGTATCACAGGGAAATAGGGTCCGCAAGCCAGAAAACGTCCCGCTCAAAGCCTACCGCCCCAACCGTTTGCGGGGCGGGACGACTGGACACCTAGGGCTGGAAACCAGGGTCAGGGAAGGGCGATCGCGACTTGGCCATTGACGAGCAAGGACCGGTGGCCTTCCAGGGCCTTATCCCATTCGGCACGGTTGACGGTGAACTTACCATCAGCCGACGTGGCGGCCGCCAGCGTCAGGGGATTCTTGCCGACGGCCTCGGTAAGCTCTCCAGCGCCCGGTCGCTTGAACCAGCGGCCCATGAGATTTTTGCGGTAGGCGTCCTCGGCCATGTCCTTGACGTCGAAGAGCACGGCGCCACCCTCGTCAACGACCTGGTAGATCGGCCGGGGCTTGGTCGTCTTGTCGGTCCTCAGGACTAGACCGGTGTACTGCGTCATCGCCGGTTGGTCGCTCGACTCCTTCTGGCGAAAACGAATGCCCGACGTTTCGAGCGCCCGCGGCAAATTGTTCTCCAGATGGACGCGAACGCTGCCGTCGCCGAAGTAGGTGGTGTTGTACGAGAACGTCGACGTAGCGACTTGTTTCGCGGCTTGGCGGGCATCTTCCGCCAACTTGTCGGGGTTCGTGACGACACCCTCGTTGGTGCTGATGTTGAGGTTGCGCACGGCGTCGGTTGCGTAGTTGAGGCCCTCATGCCATGCCTTCTTTTCCGCCGTCTTAAATCCGTCCGGCTCGGAGCCGTTCGCCGCCGCTTCCCCGTAAAAACGGATGCGCAGCGTCGACCAGTTGATCTCCATCCGATCATGCGTCTCGAGTATGGGCGTCGCCCGAGCCGGGGCGGAAATGGCCGCCAAAGCCAAACAGACGAGTCCGCCACGGCAAATACGCCAAGGGTTCATGGTCGGCACCTATGGTCAATTGTCGTTGGGGGAGGGGGGAACGGGAGGGGTATACCTTCATTCTACCTTATGTGTCGGGGGACGACAAAAGGTAGCTAGACGAGCTTGGCGATGGCCGCCGTCGCCGTGGCCGAGCCGGCGATCACCGTAGCGTCTTCAATGTCATAAAATGCGGGAGACTTTTGCGGATAGTTGCAAACTTTGCCGCCGGCTTCTG
>JAYWBY010000491.1:0-10986 GCA_043781115.1 Pseudomonadota bacterium | reverse complement strand
CCGTGCTCCTGGTCGACGACCGCGCGTACGGCGACGCCCTGGCGCTTCAACTTCGCCAGGTCGGTAAAGAGCCACTGCTGTTGTTGAACTCCGTAAGCGGCCATGTCGACGGAAGTCTCGGCTGTCGACAGAAAATCGTGAAGGGCGTGGGCCATCGGTCCGGAAGTGTCGGTGACCTTGCCGACGCGTTCGCCGGTCGACCACGGCACGACGTTCGTTCCGTAGAATTCGTACTTGAAAGGGTGAGCAATCGTTGCTTGCCCAGTGGCTTGAGCGCCTTGACCAAGGTTGAACAGTCCCAAAGCCAGCACTAACTTGACGGGCAAGCCCATGTTCGCTCCATCGCGGGGTCGGTCGTCCATCTAGCCTTTGTTGTGGCGGAACAATAACGGAAGTCGGAGAATCTGTCATGTAAATTGCCGGGAAAGATTCCTCGATGGCTTCAGCA
The DNA here is from genome assembly GCA_043781115.1 of Pseudomonadota bacterium. Lineage (GTDB taxonomy): Bacteria > Bdellovibrionota_B > Oligoflexia > Oligoflexales > CAIYRB01 > CAIYRB01. The sequence continues at coordinate 10,538 of JAYWBY010000491.1, read as the reverse complement.
AAACCGTTCGCCGCCGCCCTGGAATCATTCCTGGTTCTCTTACTCGTATTCGCGCTGCACCGTTGGCTTTCGTACTCCTCGCTTTACGGCGCCATCGAACCGGGAACGTCCGAAGCCGCGAAAGCCTTCGTAGTCGGGCTGCTCAGCGATTTTTGGGTCGCTTACCTTTGGGCCGTTGTCATCGGCATCGGTTATGCGCTCTTGCTCGTCGGTGGATTCGCCGGAACGGCCCGACTCTTCTGGTTAGCCGTCCTGACGCTGGTCGCGATCTGCGCCTCCGCCCAGGTCTCATACATCGAGTTTTTTCACTTCCAGATGATTCCCTTTCATTTGCGATACCTCTTGGATCCCGAGTTCATCGCGGCCAACGGCAGCTCGCTCTTTTCGACGCGGGCCTTACTGAACTTCTCGGGATTCATCGTCGCGACGCTGGCGGTCCTACGCTTGGACGCATTGAGGAGCGCGCGCTTCAGCCGGTTGGCGGTCGCCGTGGCGGTCCTCTCGGTGGGAGCGCTCTTTGTTCACAACCGTAACCTCCGCTTCAAAGTCCAATGGTTCGTCCCGGAGAATTTGCAGGTCAACGGCTTCGAAAGGCTTTACCTGCATTTCAAGAACTCCCATTTGCCGGAGCCCTTGGCCGAGGACGAGCTGGCGCGGCTCGCCACGGACCTAGGCGACCCGGCGCCCGATCCTTCCGGTGTGAATTCCGACACACTCTTCCAGGTTCTTTCGAAGCCCGTAGCTGCCGCAGGGGAAGTGACGCCGCTCGGAGCGGCTCTCCGCCAAGCCTTTCACGCGGCGGTAGAGCGCGGCGAGAAGCCGGTCGTCATCGTCGTGCTGATGGAATCCTTGCGGCCGTCCGAGACCGGCTATTTCTCGAACGGGGGCGGAGCCGGCCTGACCCCGATGCTCGACGGTTTGGCGGCCCGAGGTCTGGCCTTCCGCCGCGCCTTCTCGACCGGTTCCGTGACCCGAGGCGCCCAAGAAGCCAGCCTTTGCGGCTATCACGGAGCCCGTGACACGTCGCTCATGCGCGGCCAAGCAATCAATCGGCTGGTTTGTCTAGGCGACCGGCTGCGGGACGGGCGCACGGCCGCGGGCAAACGCGGCACGACCTTTTGGTATCACGGTGGCGACGGACGCTTCGACGGTCAGCTGGAGTTTTGGAAGCGCCACGGTATCAACGATTTCCTGTCTTTGGTTGACTTCGCCTCGACCGAGGCTCGCACCGGTTGGGGCATCGGCGACGCCACCTTCATGACGACCGCGGCCGAGAAGCTCGAAGCGCTGGACCGGGAATCTCCGACCGACTTTCTGCTCGGGATCGCACTCTCCGTTACCAATCACATCCCATGGGATCTGCCTAGCGACGCCTCGGAAGAATTGCAAAAGCGCGCTTTTGCCCACCCGAGCTACCGCACGACCGCTTATCTTGACGAAGCCATTTCGCGGTTCGTCGCGCTCCTTCAAAAGGACGGGCTTTGGAAGAAAAGCGTCGTGATCTTCGCGAGCGATCACGGGAATAGCCTAGCGCCCGCCCAAGATCTCTATGGCCCTGCTCCGGACCGGGATCTCTGGCTGCAGTCTCACATCAACTTCATCATCAGCGGCGGGCTCGCGGAGACCGTCGTCGCCGCACAGCCCATGGATAAAACGAGCCTCGACCTTTGGACCAGCCAAGCCGACATCGCGCCGCTGATCGCCGGCCTCGTCGGAATCGAAGGCGTGCGCTTTATGGGCGAAGACCCTTTCGCCACGAACCGTCGGCTGCCGGTTTTCGCCGATCTCGAAACGAGCCTTTTCCCACCTGCGTTAGGCCACGGACTTGACCGGAGTGCCACGACGCGCCAGGCCATCGAGAAAACCCCGCCAGCAGAACGCTCCACGCTGCTCTATTACCGAGCGTTGCTCCAGTTCATCAACAGCTGGTCCAGGTAGGAGTGTCAAGCCGATTTGTCGGTCGACGCGACGGCCTGCTCGAGGTTGCGCATTTGCACGACGAGGAAGCAGACGTCGTCGTCGATGCGCGTGTTCTGGGTGTAATACCGGAACATCTCGAGAATTTCGGCCTTGAGCTCGTCTGCGGCGGAATAATCCCGGGGTTTGCGCAGACTCCTAAAGAGGAACCTCCCGAAGATTCCCGATTTTAAATTTTTGGCCTCGGTCAATCCGTCCGTATAAATGATCAGCAGATCGTCGGGCCTTAGATCATAGGCCGTGTCGACATAGCGGTGGGACCCGTCGTCCAGCGGTCCGAGCATGGGTTGCTGGTTTTTGTGGAGGTGCGAGGCGACGTTGACGCCGGCTTCTTGGCGCAAAAGAATCGGAAACGTATGGCCGGCATTGCAGACCTTGAGTTCCTGCCTTTTAAAGTCGATCTGCGCCGCAAGGCACGTCATCGTTAGTTCGCTGGGTCCGGCGACGCGCTGGACGACGGTCTTGAGCAACGTCACGATGTCGCCCGGCCCGTGGATGCCGCCTCTGTCAGTTTGTTTCAACAAATGTTCGATGACGTCGAGCGCGCCTTTGACGGCGGTGGTAACGAGGCCTTGCGCCAAACCGTGGCCCGTCACGTCGCCCATGATCACGTAGAGGCTGTCGGCTTTCGCGTCTTCTATCAGGAAAAACCAGTCGCCGCCGAGGCGACTGGCCGGCTGGTAGTGATAGGCGGTGCGGGACGACTTCGATACGAGGAGATTGTCCGACATGATGTTGCGTTGGACGGCCTCGGCCATGCCAAGTTCCGTCGATACCATGGCCCCCTTGCGGATCAGTTCTTGTTTGGCGAGCGCCATTTCGACTAGCGAGATCAGGGAGTGAAGCAGCGAAACCATGTGCTCGTCCGGAGCTTGGCGGTAGGCGACTTTTAATACGCCAATTGGTTGCCCTTGGTTTTTCATCATGAACGAAAAGATCCGGTCGCCTTCGACGCGACGCCAGACGCCCGTCGACTCCCTGGCGCCGATCTCGCCGGAGCGATGATTCTTCCACACCCAGCCATGCAGGCCGACGAAGATGGAGTCGTCGGCGTATTCGACTTCATGGCCGTGCTTATTGGGGAGGAACCAACTGACTTCGCCCTGGCACTGCGTACAGGCTAATTCGGCGGCTTTGCGCAAGATGTTGTCGACGTCGTTGCAAGCGAAGAGCTCCATAATCGACTTGTAAAGGACCCGCATTCGCTGGTGAGACACCTGTAGAGAGTTGCCCATTTTGTTGAACGTCTCGGCGAGGAGCGCCAACTCGTCGTCGCCTTGGACCGGCGCCCGGACCTCGAGGCGCCCGTCCGAGAATGCGAGCGCCGCGTCGACCAACTGCTGAATGGGTCCTGTGACGCCGCGAGCAAGGAATACGATCAAACCACCCAGGACCAAGAACAGGGCGAAGATCACGGCGACGTACATGCTCAAGACGCGCTTTGGCGACGCATAAATGGCGCTGATCGGCTGAGCGACCACCAGCTTCATGTGCAGCTGGTCGACGTCTTGGAACATCACATGGTGGGTCTCGCCGTCGATCTCTTGCTCCGTGGCCTCCGTCACGAGACTGCGAATCGCGGCCACCCTCGCCCAGTATGCGGCGCCGGTCTCTTCATTCAGGCCAATCGCTTCGAACTCCGGTCGGATCGGCAAGAGTGCGGCGAGAACGGCCGGGTGATTGCGCAAGATCGTCCGCGAGATTTGCGCCCAGCCGGCGAGGCTGACTTCGGCGTAGAAATAGCCGGCGTGGGCGTCAGCCAAGCCTGCAACGCGCTGGAGGATGCCGAACCGCGGCACGAGCATGTCACTGTTGTAGACTCTGGACACGGACAAGCCGTCGCCATCGGCTTTGCCGAACAATTTGTCGTCGAAAGGCTTGCCTTCGTTCTGCGGCTCTTGCGGTTCGCCGGCAACGATCTTCTTGTCCTCCGCCAGGAACTCGACGCGCACGAACTCGGGACTGAGAGCTTTGATGCCGGCGAGGGCTTCGCGCATCAGGAACTGGTTCCGGGTCTTAAACACTTCACTCCGAGACGCCGCCTGAACCTTTTGCACCGCCTGGGCGAGGTCGGCGTCGAGCTGACGACCCATGAAGGTCACCATCGTCTTGTGGTTCTGAAGACTCTGGGTGCGCAGGGAATCGTAGTGGCTGCGGATCGAGATGTAGCCGAAGCAAAGCAGCGGCAAGGCGCTAGCCGGCAATAGGGCCAAGACCATGCGACGAAGAAGGCGGTTTTTGCGGAGCGCGGCTTGCATTTAGTGACTCAACTTGCCCTTCACGAACACTTCGGTTTCCCAACGCTGCAGCCAGGCCGCCTCGTTCTCGGCAACCCTTTGCCAATTGGTATTCATGACTTTAAAGCGCGGATCGTCGAGATAGTCCGGACGGGCCTTCTTGCCGAGATCCGTCCGCGCGTGGATGCGGTTAAACGGTTCGTCGGTCAGACGAGTCGCGAACTCCTTGGAGGTGACGAACTCGTAAAACTTCCTCGCCAGCGGGTGTTCCTTCGGTTGTTTCACCAGCGCGATGCCGTCGAGGAGAATCGGCATGCCGGACGCCGGGTAAATGAAGTCCACAGGATACCCTTGCCGGCTCTTCATCACCGTCTCCGGCACGTTCCAGAAGCTGAAGAGCAGCAAACCCTTGCCGACGGTCGAAAACACGCTCAGCGAGTGGGTCTCGTACCGCCCGATCTGCGCTTCGAGGCTCTTCATCCATGTCATCGCCTGATCGAGGGACCTGCCTTTGCCGATCTGCCGGTCGATCAGCGCGGCATAGAGCGCCCGCATGGAGCCCGAATCTCGTGGATGGCGCACAGCCAACTTGTCTTTGAACGCGGGTTTAAGCAGGTCGTCCCAGTCCATGGGCAAGTCGGCTCGCGCCACCAAGTCTTTTTGGAAAACGATCGTCAGCGGCGTCTGCAGATCTCCGTACCAAAGATCGCCGGAGTCCTTGAAAGAGGGCGCCGTCTTGTCTGCCCAGGTGGGTCGGTAAGGTTGCAACACGCCCGCTTTCGCGCCCCGCATGAACGTAAACTGCGGACCGCCCCACCAGATGTCGGCGAGCGGTTTGGATTTTTCTTTGACCAATTCGTCGAGAACTTCTTCGGTGCTGATGAAGCGCCAATCGATGACGGCGCCTTTCTCGACTTTGTTGAAGGCCTCTTGCGCGGCATTCAGAACTTCGGAGCCGTGCGGCGAATAGATGACGAGCGGTCGTGCCGACGCGCTACCTGCCAAGAGCAGCGACGCTATCGCCAGAGCACGCCTTAGTTTCGTAGACCCACGGTTCTGTTTCATGTCAGTGATATCGGCAAGTTAGGGCGGCACCTTAGACCGGCCATCGGATATTTCGCCAAAAGCGGACGGCTTCCCCCGCAACTCCGCGAGGTTCTTCGCCGCTAAGTCGCCAATAAAACGATGCCGCGGGGCCCCACCTTGGCCTCGAGTTTACCCCTTCGTATCGCGTACTGCCGTCCCGAAAGCAGGTCGACGTGGTCGCCGTCCGCCAGGGAAAGGCCAGCCAAATTGAGGGGCTCATTGGACCCGTCGTCTCGAAGCGAGAGGGCCAAGAGCACAACGCGATCCTCGTGCACGCGCTCGATGGCGAGCGTCTGGTCAGATTCTTGGAGGACCTGCGTTCGACCGTGACGAAGCGAAAGGTTTTCCTTCCTGAGTTTCGCCATCGTCGCCGTCAACCGGTAAAGTTCGTGGCTGGCGTCGAAGGCCGGCATCATTTGGCGGCAGTAAGGGTCGCCGGGGTCGCCCGGATGAAAGAGGTCCTGTTCCAGGCCGTAATAGACGCAGGGGACGCCCCGCGCAACGAACAGCAGCGCCAGGACTTGTTTCATCCCGGCCAGTGATAGGCCCAAGCCCCTGAGCCGCGGCAAGTCATGGTTGTCGGCGAAAGTCACGAGCGCCGTCGCATCGACCAGCTCCGGGTCTTTGGCCCACAGCTCGCCGAAGCGCTGGGCGGACTGGCCCTTGATGAAAACGTCGACCAGCGCGTGGCGAAATTGAAAGTCGAACATCGTCATGCGCGTCTCGCGATAATACTTCGCCGCGAGGGTGTGATTTGGGCCACCGTCGAAATATTCGCCGACGATCTGCTTGTCCGGGAAACGGTCGAAAAACTCGCGGTCGAATCTCCGCCAGTAAGCGTGGTTGACGTGCTTCACGGTGTCCATGCGGTAGCCCGCGAGGCCGGGAAAACGCTCCATCCAGAACGCGTGCGCGTCGCGCAAATATTCTTCGACGACGGGATCATCCTGGTTCAAGTCGGCTAAGCCGTCGAGCTGGTGGTTCTCCCGCTCGAATTCGTCGTCAAAGTTTTTGATGGGGCCGAAGTGATGGAAGCGGGTGGCCTTGCCCTCCGCATGGCGGCGCCGATCCTCGGCGATCGAAGCGACATAGCCGCCGCGACGAAAAAATGCTCCTAGGTGGGAGGCGCCGGGATTCGTCAGCTGTTCCTCCGTCGCGAGGCGGGCCAAACTTTCGGGCGTCGGGTCAGTCGGACTCGTGTGGTTGACGACGGTGTCGAGTAAAATTTTGAGATCGGGGCCGGCTTTGGCGATCAACTCGTCCAGGATCGCGAAGTCCTCCACCCCTTTGTCCGTGAAATACGGATTGAGGCGAAACCAGTCGCGGAGCCAGTACCCGTGGTAGGGCGTCATTTCGATGTCTTTGTCTTGGATCCGGCGCTTGATCGTCACCATGAGGTTCTCGAAAATCGGCGTCAGCCAAAGCCGGGTCAAGCCGAGGCCTTTCAGATAGGGCAGCTGCTCGATGATGCCGCGCAAGTCACCCCCCCAGAAACGGAAGGGATCTCTTCTCGAGGGGTCGCTAAAGCGGCCGCCGTTCAAACCCTGCTTCGACACGGGTCCGGCGGCGAACCGGTCGACGAAAATCTGGTAGAGGACGTCATTGCCGACGTTTTTGGCGGGGAGCCGTTCCGGATGCTCGGCCCGGTGGCTATACCAGCGGGTCACTTGGTATAGTCTCGGTAGCTCTTCTCTTCTTTCAGTCGTGAGCCTAAGGCCGCGTTGATCTTCGACTTCACCGCGAAACGGCGGTCGTTGGTGACATAGACCGCGCGAGCCAAGGCGACGAACTGCTGGTCGAAGGCCTGGGCCCTTTCTTTGTCCCGAATGTCGTCCTCGATCTTCCAGAGCTCCTGGTTGATCGCCTCAAGCTCGTCGACGAGCGGTCCGCGCGTGGCGATGGCGGAGTCGTTACAGACTTTCTCCAGGGCCTCGAGCTCGGCGCCGACGTTCTTGAGCTTCGCCGCGTCCTTGATTTGGCGCTGCTTGATCCTCAAGATCGTTATCTTGTCGATCAGCTCGCCGATCGACACCGGCACTAGAATCTCACTCATGGTCGTAGCCCTCCCGCGGCCAGGAAACCCTGATATAATGCCAGAGGTCCCAGAGGGAACTCAAAAATGACCGTCCGCCTACGCATCATTCGCCCGTCGAGCCGAGAACAAAACGACCTGCTGCAACCGCGGGTCGGCGAGTTGCGCGCGCTGGGCTTCGACGTCGCTTATGAGGACCTGCCGGCGGACGCCGCCTGGGCCTATACCTCGGGCACTCGCCAGGATCGGGCGCGCGCCTTGGAGTCGGCGCTCTGCGAATCGTCCAGCGACGTCGTGGTGGCGGCGCGAGGAGGCTACGGCGCCAGCGACCTCCTCGTCGAACTCGACTGGGCCAAGTTGAAGAGGTCGAAACCGAAGCTGATCGTCGGTTTCTCCGACGTGTCGGCGCTCCACAGCGCTTGCTACGCGCAGCTCGGCTGGCCGGGCCTCCACGCGCCGATGCCCGCGACCACGCTTTGGCACAAGGACGGCCAACACGACGACATCGACGCGCTGCTCGCGAACCTCACCAAATTCCATAACGGGGGCGAGACCACCGGCTCTTTGCCGCTCTCGGTCGTCACGCCCGACGCGCCGAATCGGCTGGACGGCACCCTCTTCGGCGGCTGCTTCACGGTGCTGACCAATCTGATCGGCACCCCCTACTTTCCGAAGTCGCTCGCCGGTCACGTCGTCTTCATCGAGGACACCGACGAGCACCCCGCTCGGTTGATGCGCGCCTTCAACCAATGGATTCAGTCCGGCGTCCTTACCGGCGCCAAGGCGATCGTCGTCGGGTATTTGCGCAACCTCGGCGAAAAAATCCCGGACTGCGCGCCGTTCGTCTATCAACAGTTCGCAGCGCGCACGCCGACTCCCGTTTATTCGACCCCGTTGTTCGGCCATACGACGCCGAACTTCCCCTTGATGGTCGGCGCCACGGCGGCGATCGAAAACCAACGCCTTTCGTGGCGCATGCGGAGTCTGGTGTCATGACGAATCCAAAGCCGGGTGCTCACCTCTACTTTCTCGGAATCGGCGGCACGGGCATGGCGGCCGTCGCCGGCCTCTGCCAAACGGCCGGCTACAAAGTCACCGGCAGCGACGCCGGCGTCTACCCGCCGATGTCGAACATGCTGGATGAACTCGGCATCAAAGTGCTTACGCCCTACAGTGCCGACAACCTGAAGGGCGCCGCCCCCGACTTGGTCGTCGTCGCCAACGTTTTGTCGCGGGGCAACGCCGAGCTTGAACAAGCGCTGACCAACGGCGTTCCATACACGAGCTTTCCGAAACTACTCGGCGATCTCTTCCTGCAGAAGAGCGCGACCTGCGTCGTCACCGGCACTCACGGCAAGACGACGACGACTTCGTTGCTCTCGCACGTGCTGTTCGAACTCGGAGAAGACCCGAGCTTCATCATCGGCGGCATCCCGCGCAACTTCCCGCAAAGCTTCCGGCTCGGCAAAAGCAAAGTCTTCGCCATCGAAGGCGATGAATACGACACGGCGTTCTTCGACAAAGGTCCGAAGTTTCTCCACTACCATCCGAAGCATTTGATCTTGAACAATCTCGAGTTCGACCACGCCGACATTTACGCGAACGTCGAGGCGATCGAAGCGCAATTCGAAAAGGTCATTGCGCTGGTGAAGGACAAGAAGACGGTCATCGCCAACATGGACGACGCGGGCATAAAGCGGGTGATCGATCGGCTCGACCTCGGTCGCCAAGTGACCCGGGTTGCGACATTCGGCGAAGCGCCCGACTGCGAGGTCCGGGTCGGAAAATTCGCCGCCCGCGCCTTGAACGCCGGCGACCAACTTTGGACGGTGGACATCGAGACCACCCACTTCGGCACCATTACGGTCGAAACAGGCCTGTCCGGACGCCACAATTTGGCCAACATTTCGCAGGTCGTCGCTTGCCTCATTTCGCTCGAACGATGCGGCGACCTCCGCAATAAACTTGATAAAAAACAGATTGTTAGCGCCATTCGCTCGTTCCAGAACGTCAAACGTCGCCTCGACCTCTTGGCTACCGGCGGCGGCATCGACGTTTACGAGGATTTCGCCCATCATCCGACGGCGATCCGTCTCGTCATCGAGGGGTTTCGTACGGTGTTCCCGAAGAAAAACCTGGTCGTCGCCTTCGAACCACGCAGCGCCAGCCAGCGTCGCAACGTCTTCCAGACGGATTTCGGCAAGGCCCTGGCGACGGCCGACCGGGTGCTGATCGGCGAGTGCCCTGTCGACAAGCGGATCCCCGAGGAAAGCCGCATGAACACAGCGCAAATGGCCGCCGCGATCGGCAAGAAGGCCGAGGCGTTCCCGACCAACGACGCGCTTCTGACCCGATTAAAAACCGACCTCGCGTCCGGCGATGCGGTCATCTTTATGTCGAGCGGCAGCTTTTCCGGGGCTCAGCATGCCCTCGCGAAAGACCTCAGGTCCCGATTCGGCTAGCAAATTCTTAAAAAGCGATGTTGCATTTTCATTTGCTTAAGGGCAAAGTCGCTTCGTTGCATAACATCTGTTTATCAATTATTCACACGGACTGATCGGTTAGGAGACCTATAAATGCTGCTGAAATCGAAACACACTCTGGCTGTCGCCGCGCTCCTCTTGGGTTTTGCGACCTTTGGCTGCACGGACGACGAACAAAAAACCGAAGAGCCCGTTCAGCCGTCCGCGACGACTGAGCCGACCCCGGCCCCGACGCCTGCTCCGACGACGGAAGCTTTCGCGCCGAAGACCGTGTACTTCGCCTTTGACGACTACACGCTCAACATGGACTCCCAACAACAACTGCAAGGCATGGCCGACCACCTGAAGTCGACCCAGAGCACCGTGGTTCAAATCGAAGGTCACTGCGACGAACGCGGCTCCATCGAGTACAACCTGGCCCTCGGCGAACGCCGTGCCGCCTCGGTGAAGAACTACCTCGTGCAGCTCGGCATCGACGCCGCCCGCCTCTCGACCATCAGCTACGGCGAAGAGAAACCCGCCGCTGACGGCCACGACGAAGCCGCGTGGAGCAAGAACCGCCGCGCCGAGTTCACGGTTACCAACCAGTAAGTCGTAAGACCCTATTTGGGTACCGGCCAGTCCGTCGGTTAAAGATCGAGACAAAGATACCGGCGCCGCCTACAAAGCGGCGCCGGTTTTTTTATATCGCCAGGTAGTTTTCCAGTCCTTGCCAAACCTTTG
>JAYWBY010000490.1:0-11010 GCA_043781115.1 Pseudomonadota bacterium | reverse complement strand
TCGGATCGGCGGCATTGTCGGGGACAACGGCGGCCTTGGCGGGCAGGAGGAGTTCAGCGGCCACGCCGACGTTGCTCAAATGGATCAGACCGGCGGCGGTGATCATCGCCGAAGTCATGAGGCGATAGGGAAATAGTGGTTTGCTCGACGCCAGACGAACCTTCAGGTCGCGCGCCGAGACTCGTGGCGTGTTGAAGTAGCGTCCGCGCGTCGAAAACGCGTTGTCGAAATCGGTATGGAGCCAAAGATCGGGCTTCACAAGCACATACTTCAGGTGGGGCGGCGCTATTGCTTGAAGTTTGGCGAGCAAATAATCTCTTTCGGACACCCGCAACCCTTCGACGGAGAAATTGTACGAGTTCGTCGGATGCCCGAGCGCCTTCGTCGTCGCGTCGAAGAGCCGCGGATCGATGTCGGTCATCATATGGCTCGGACCAAAGAAGAGAAGGTCGACGTCGCCCCTCAAGCGCTCGACCTCGCCTAAGACCTGTTTAAAGCGGGGGAGTTCCGGGTTCCGCGACGTCGCGGTCAGGGCAAAATTCAGAAGCAGTGCGCCAAGCAACAATCCAGAGGCGGCAATCGCCAAAAGGCCAATGACGCGCGTGAAAGTCACGCCGCCCAGCTGGACCTCGCGTTGATGGCGGTATTCGGCCATGACGTCTAGCTCAAACCTTGGGTGTTTCCGATGGGTTGCGCAAAGTATAGCATGGCCGGCCGCGGCTTGTCGTGGCGGCGAGGCTAGGTTATTCTGCCTGCGTTTACCGCATCCTATTTATTAAAGAGGCTCAAATGCGTTCTTTCGTTCTAGTGGCTTTGGTGACGGCTTCGCTAGCGGCTTGCGCGACGACTCCGCCGAACGTGCCGGTAAACACTCAGACCGTCGCCCCGGGGTCGACCGTCAACCGCAACGGCCAACCGATGCACCTTGCCAAAGGCAAACTCGATTTGAACCAACCGATGCCGACCGCTTCCTTGACCGACGCCAACTGGGCGGCCTACTCGTTCAAGGGTGACGGCAAAGTGCGGATCGTCAGCATCGTGCCGTCGATCGACACCAAAGTTTGCGAGCAGCAGACCCATATCTTGGGCGATGCTCAAAACCTCGATTCCAAGGTCGAACGCATCACTTTGAGCCGCGACCTACCGGCGGCGCAGAAGCGCTTCGCCGCGGAAGCGAACCTCACGAACATCACGTACCTCTCCGACTTCAAATCGGGCGGCTTCGGCAAAGCTTCGGGCCTCTTGATCGAAGATTCCGGTCTCTTGGCGCGCGCCGTCGCCGTCGTCGACGGCCAAGGCAAGGTTCGCTACCTTCAAGTCGTGCCGGAGCTCGGCAACCTGCCTGACATGGAGCACGCGATCAGCGTCGCGAACGACTTGGTGAAGGGCGACAAGCTCTGAGACCGAGCTTCAGTGTTGGCGGTTGATTTCGTTGATTTGGTGGTTGATCGTCCAGAAGTCATAGACGACGCCCACCATGAAGAACCCCGCCGTGCAAAGGTACAGCACGCCGCTCAGCACTTTGCCCATGTAGAACCGGTGGATTCCTAGGAAACCGAGGAACGTGAGCAAAAGCCAGGCGACGGAGTAGTCGACGGGACCCTGGGTGAAGCGCAGGTCCGCCTTGCGCTCCATGCTGGGGATTAGAAACACGTCGACCAACCAGCCGACGCCGCAGAGGCCGCCGGTGAAGAACCAGATCGTGCCGCTGATCGGACGCCCGTAGTAGAAGCGGTGCGCACCGGTGAAGCCGAAGATCCAAAGCAGGTACCCGATGACCAGGCTGTGGCTGTCGTTGGCTTGGCTCTGAGGCATCCTTCGCCCTTGGGTTTCAGGGGTAAACTTGCTAAGGTCGCTGTAAGGACGACCATGGAGGCTAGCATAATCGTGGCTGAAAAGCTAATGGGCAAGTCCGTGCCTCGGAAGGAAGGTCGAGCCAAAGTCACCGGTGCCGGCCAATACGTCGACGACGTGCACATGCCCGGGATGATCTTCGGCGCCACCGTTCGCTCGTCCGTGCCACGCGGCCGCATCACGAAGATCGAGTATACCGGCTCCTTGCCGTGGAACGAATTCACGATCGTAACGGCGAAGGACATTCCTGGGGCGAACTACGTCGCGTTGATCTTGAACGACCAGCCCTATTTAGCCGCTGACGTCATAAATCACCCTGAGGAGGCCGTCGTCCTCCTCGCGCACCCGGACAAGCACCTCCTGGAAGAAGCGCGTCGCCACGTCAAGATCACGGTCGAGCCTCTGCCGGCGTCGCTGTCGATCGACGACTCTTTGGCCAACAAAGTGGTGATCTGGGGCACCGACAACGTTTTCAAGTCGATCTCGATCGACAAAGGCGACGTCGACTCCGTTTGGAGCACGGCGCACAAGATCGTCGAGGGCGAATACTTCACGGGTGCGCAAGAGCAACTCTACATCGAGCCGAACGGCATGATCGCCGCCTACGACGACGTTACCGGGGTTACCGTTTGGGGTTCCCTCCAGTGCCCCTATTATATCCACGAAGCGCTCCAGCCGCTTTTCGGTATTGGCGGAGACAAGGTTCGCGTCGTCCAGATGGAAACGGGCGGCGGCTTCGGAGGCAAGGAAGAGTATCCGTCGATGCTCGCCGGCCACGCCGCGCTCTTGGCATACAAGGCCCGTCGCCCCGTCAAAATCATCTACGACCGAGCGGAAGACATGGTGGCCACGACCAAGCGCCACCCGTCGCGCACCCGCCACAAGACCGCCGTCGACAAGAACGGCAAACTCCTGGCCATGGAGATCGACTTCGCGCTCGACGGCGGCGCCTACGCGACGCTCTCGGCCGTCGTCCTTTCGCGAGGAGCGATCCACGCCGCCGGCCCTTACGATTGCCCGAACGTGCGCCTCCGCGCCAAGGCCGTGGCCACCAACTCGCCGCCGCATGGGGCCTTTCGCGGCTTCGGCGCGCCGCAAAGCGTCTTCGCCGTCGAGCGCCAGTTGAACAGAGTCGCACGCGCCGTCGGCATCGCCCCTGACGAACTCCGGCGACGGAATTTTCTGACCAAGGGCCAGACGACCGCGACGACCCAAGTCCTACGGGAAGAACCGGACATGGCGTTGATCATGGACCGCGCCTTCAAGCTCTCCGATTACAAAGCCAAGCAGGCCGCCGCCGAGAAGCACAACGCCGCCAGCGGGCGCACCCGGAAGGGCTTGGGCTTCGCCTCCTTCATGCATGGCGCGGGGTTCACGGGCTCCGGCGAGCGCATGCTGGAATCGGAAGCTGCGGTCGAGGCCTTCGCCGACGGCCGGGTCTCCGTCCTCGCTGCCAGTACCGAAATCGGTCAGGGGACCAACACGGTCTTCTCCCAAATCGTCGCGGACGCGCTGACTCTGCCCTACGAGCGGATCAGCGTGCATCAACCCGACACCTCGGTCGTCCCGGACAGCGGCCCGACGGTTGCGTCCCGCACTGTAATGGTCGTCGGGCGTTTGGTCGAGAACGCGGCGTTTAAGTTGAAACGCCTGCTGATCGACGAGCGCCTGCTCCCGGAAGCCTACACGCCGACGATGTTCGCCGAGGCGTGCGACGCTTACATCAAAAAGCATGGGAAGCTCAAGGCGCTGGCCAAATACCGGCCGCCGCCGAACATCCAGTGGGACGACCAAAAATATTTGGGAGATGCGTACGCAACTTACGCTTGGGCCGTCTACGTCGCCGAAGTGACGGTCGACCTCGACACGTACTACACGACCGTCGATCATTTCACCGCGGTTCAAGAAGCGGGCAAGATTGTCCATCCGCTGCTCGCCGCCGGCCAAATCGAGGGCGGCGTCGCCCAAGGCGTCGGTTTCGCGCTTTACGAAAAGATCGTGTGGAAAGACGGCCGCATGGCCAACGGCCGGATGACCAATTACATCATTCCGACGGCCGCTGATGCGCCGCCCATTAGGGTCGAATTCTTCGAGAAACCGAGCCCGCACGGGCCCGGCGGCGGCGCCAAAGGCATCGGCGAGCTGCCGATGGACGGTGCGGCGCCGGCCATCGCCAACGCCATGGAGCAAGCGCTCGGGGTAGCCGTCGACGACGTGCCGGTGACGCCGGAAATGCTGATGAAGCTCATCAAGGAAGGGGCGGCGCATGGGCGCTGAAGCCAAGAAGCTGAAGTTGTCGCTTACCGTCAACGGCCGCGTTCGCGAAGTGAGCGCCTATCCGCTCGCTCGCCTTCTCGACGTTTTGCGGGAGGACTTGCGGTTGACAGGCACGAAGGAAGGCTGCGGCGAAGGCGAGTGCGGCGCTTGCTCCGTAATTCTCGACGGCCAACTGGTGAATAGCTGCCTCGTGCCGTTCGTTCAAGCCGGTGGCGCCACCGTCACGACCATCGAGGGGCTGGCCTCGGGCGAACATTTGAGTCCTGTGCAAGAGGCTTTCATCAACGGCGGCGGCGCCCAATGCGGAATCTGCACGCCCGGGATGATTATGGCGACGCATCGTCTTCTTAGCGTGAACACCAAACCGACCGACGACGAGATTCGCACCGCCTTGGCGGGCAACCTCTGTCGTTGCACGGGTTACACGAAGATCTTCGATTCCGTGAAGAAGGCCGCGTCGGTCATGAGGGGAGGCACGTGAGAAGCAACGTCCCCGAATACCACGCCGAGGCACCGCGCTCGCTTACCGAGACGCTGCAAGCCTTGAAGAAGGCACCGGGCCACTGGACCTTGCTCGCCGGTGGCACCGACTTGATGGTCGTCTACGAAGCCGGCCAATTGGCGGCGAGGAACTTCCTGAGTATCTGGGGCTTGCCCGAACTGAAAGGCATCAAAGTCGACGTAGACTTCGTCGAACTCGGCGCTCTGACGACGTTCAGCGACGTTCAAAGCCATCCAATCCTGCAAAAGGAGTTTCCGAACCTGTGCAAAGCGGGCTTCGAGACCGGCGGCTTGGCGATTCAAAATCGCGGCACGCTCGGAGGCAACATCGCCAATGCCTCGCCGGCCGCCGATTCGCCGCCGGCTTTGCTCTGCTACGACGCCGAGCTCCGGCTCGTGACCGCGGAAGGTGAACGCCGGGTCGCTTACGATGGCTTTCACATCGGCTATAAGAAGATGCTGCTGAAGCCGGGCGAAGTCATCGCGTCCGTTCGTTTGCCGAGGGTGAAGGGCGCGCGCGAGCATTTTTATAGGAAGGTCGGCACGCGCCTCGCTCAAGCCATCTCCAAAGTGGTGCTGGCGGCGACCGCCGTACCAGTGGGCGGCAAATTGACGAAGGTGCGGTTGGCCCTGGGCAGCGTCGCGCCGGTCACCCTCCGCTGTAAAAAGACAGAAGGTATTCTTGAAGGCCATGCTTTGACGCGGGCCTTGATCGACCAGGCCATAGCGACCATCCTGACCGAGATCCAACCGATCGACGACATCCGGTCGACCGCCGAGTACCGCAACACGGTGACCACCAACGTTTTGAGACAGTTTCTATGTGGCCTTGGTTAAGTAAAGCCAACGAGCTGGCCGAACAAGGCCAGGTCTTCGCGCTCGTGACGGTGACTTCCGTCAAAGGGTCGACCCCGCGCGACCCGGGCGCCAAGCTTTTGGTGCGTCCCGACGGGACCTTCGAAGGCACCGTCGGCGGCGGCCAGCTCGAGCGGCTGGTGCTCGGCGACGCGTTGAAATGCTTGACCGACGCCATCGCCGCGCCGAGGCAGTATCCGCTGTGCTTCCGCACGGGCCAGTGCTGCGGCGGCGCCGTCGAAACCTTCGTCGAAATCATCGGCTTAGGACCGCTCCTTTACGTCTTCGGCGCCGGCCACGTCGGTCAATCGCTTTGTCAGACACTGCAAGGTACGCCCTTCTCGGTCAATCTCGTCGACCCGCGCGGCGAGTGGGTCAACGGCAAAGACGTTCCGCTCGGCGTTCGCCGGCATGAGAAGGCGCCGCTCGATTTCATCAAGGACGCCTTGTGGGATCGGCATCGAGTGTACGTGGCGATCATGACCCACGACCACCAGCTCGACCTCGACATCGTTCACTCCGTAATCGACAAGCCCGCGCGCTTCATTGGATTGATCGGCAGCGAGACCAAGTGGAACCGCTTCCAGCAGCGCCTGACAGCGCTCGGCGCCACGCCCGACATGATGCAGCGCGTCCATTGCCCGATCGGGGTAGGAACTTTCGGCAAGGCGCCTCGCGAAGTGGCGATCTCCGCCGCCGCCCAGCTCCTTCAGCTCCATCATGACCGCTGAGGTCGCGGACAAGACGCTGATTCTGCTCGCGGGCGGCCAAGGCAGTCGCTTCGGGGCGCCCAAGGGCTTGCAGTCTATAAATGGAAAATTGTTTATTGAGTGGCAGCTGGAACGGTTCCGCGCCGCCGGAGGCCTTCGCACCGTAGTCGTTCTCGGGTTCGCCCACGAGGAATACCAACGGCGCCTCGCCCCCTCTTTGGCCGATTTCGTCGTCAACCCTGCTCCGGAACGGGGGGCATTCAGCTCCCTCTTGACCGGTCTTGAAACAGCGGCGAGCGGTCCAGGCGACGCATTCTTCGTTCTCCCCATCGACGTGCCGTCGCCGTCACCCGAAGTGTGGGCGGCCCTGGCCGCGCCGGCATGCGGCGACTTTGACGTGGTGCAGCCGGTCCATGCGGGGCGCGGCGGGCATCCCGTGCGGCTCAGTCCCGCTTTCGGGGCCCGTCTCCGCCAACTCGACGTAGCAGATCCTGACTCCCGGCTCGACCGACAGATTCAGTCATTGCCACGAATGAGAGTCTTTCGCCATGAAGTCGCCGACCCCTCGATCGTCGCCAACCTCAATACGTTAGAGGCCTGGCTGAGCTGGGAGTTGCAGCTTGACAAGGGACGCCCGACCCACAATATTTAAGCCAAATTCCAGCGGTTCTTGAAGGGGGCAAGCATGATCAGCGCGAGGGCGTCTCTCGGATTAATTCTGGCTTGGTTGGCATCGACCGCGAGCCTGGCGGCCGTCTGTAGTTTCCCCGGCGAACCGAATGGCCCGTCCGCCCTCCGACTCGTCAAGGTAGTTGACGGCTTCGAACGCCCCGTGGTGATGGCCTATTCGCCCGACCGCGCCGACACGTTTTACATCGTCGAGCAATACGGGTTGCTGAAGGCCGTCGTCGCGGGCGTCGTCCAGACCCAAGCGGTGCTAGACCTGACCAACGTCATCGATGACAACGGCAACGAAACCGGCTTCCTCGGCCTGGCGTTCCACCCGCACTTCACTCAGAACCGCAAACTCTACATTTACTACACCGGCAAGAACCCACTGCACACGGTCGTGAGCGAATTCCGCATGGAGACGGACGGCAGGATCAACCCGTCGACTGAGCGCATCCTCTTCACCGTGCCGCAGCCGTTCTCGAACCACAACGGCGGCAACCTGGCTTTTGGTCCTGACGGCTATCTTTACATCGGGCTTGGCGACGGCGGCTCGGCCAACGACCCGAACCGCAACGGCCAGAACCTGCATGTGCTGCTCGCGAAGATGCTCCGCATCGACGTGGACCACGGCAATCCCTATGCCATTCCCGCCGACAACCCGACGTTCGGCGACGCCCAAGCCAAGCGCGAGATCTTCGCTTACGGCCTGCGCAACCCGTGGCGCTTTAGCTTCGACAAAGTAACGGGCGATCTCTGGGTTGGCGATGTCGGCCAGGACAGCTTCGAAGAGATCGACATCGTGCAAAAGGGGGGCAACTACGGCTGGAACACGATGGAAGGCAACTCCTGCTTCCGCACGGCCACTTGTAATCGGACTGGCATGTCGATGCCTGTGCGTGATTACCCGCGCTCGGAAGGAGCCTCGGTCACGGGCGGCTTCGTCTATCGCGGCCAAGTGATGCCCGACTTGATTGGCACTTACATTTACGCCGACTACGTCGGAGGCAAGATCTCCGGCCTTCGCTATGACGGCACCAGAATGACCGAGAACAAAGTCTTAGCCGACGCCGGACTCAATATCTCGTCCTTCGGTCAAGATCCGCAGGGCGAGCTCTACGTCCTCGATCACACCGGCGGCGTCGTCTACAAACTCGCGCCGGCCTCGGCCACGCAGGCGGCTGCCGACTTCCCTCGCACGGTGACGGCGACCGGTTGCTTCAGCAGCTTGAACCCGTTGACTCCGGCGGCAGGAGTGACGACGTATGACGTTTCATCGCCGCTATGGTCGGACGGCGCGGCGAAAGACCGTTTCGTCTACGTGCCCTCAGGCCAGAAAGTGCGCTTGGCCGCTGACGGCACGTTTCAATTCCCGGACGACACGGTCTTCGTGAAGAATTTCGCCATGCCGATTCGCGCCGGCGGCCAGTCGATCAACCGGATCGTCGAGACCCGGTTCCTCGTCAAGCGCTCGTCCGGATTCAAGGGCTACTCTTATCGGTGGAACGACGCCGGTACGGAAGCGCAGCTGCTCGGCGGCGCAGCGACGCGCGACATGGTGCTAGGCTCGTCGACGGGCGACGAAGCTTACTCGTATTATTTTCCCGGCAGCGGCGACTGCATTCGCTGCCACGCTCCAGGAACCGGCGGTTCGCTCGGCTTCGACGCCGGCCACCTCAACTTCGGCAACCCCAACCAATTGACGCGCTTGGCGCAGCTCGGCATCCTCGATACGTCGACTTTGCCAGGGGATCTGCACACTCTGCCGTCCTATCCGAACCCGACGACCGATTCCGCCGCGTCGCTCGACGCGCGGGCGCGGTCTTATCTCCACACCCAGTGCGCCGAATGCCACAACCGCGCTTTCGGCACCGCGCAAGGCAACTTCGACCTTCGCTACGCCTTGAGCCTCGCCGATTCGCGGGTCTGCAACACGGCGCCGGTTACGGGCGACCTCGGCGTGCCCGGAGCGAAGATTTTGGTCCCCGGCGATCCGGACCATTCGCTGCTTTGGCTCCGCGTGCATAGCCTCGCGAAGGGCCAGCGCATGCCGCCGCTCGCCACGTCTCGGCTCGACACCGCCGGTGCGGCGCTCATTCGTCAATGGATCAGCTCGCTGACCGCCTGTCCGTAAACTCGACCGAAGCTGCGCGAGATTCGTCCGCCTCGGGCGGATCTCGCGCCGTTTTTCGGCCCTTTTGGCGCGAACGTTACCGAGGTTGTGTGGAAGTGAGCGGCACGCCGCTTGCTCTATGACTTGCGGCGCGAGCTTCCACCAAAGACCAATGTGGTGCTGGTCTTCGGGTGCGCGAACCTGGTGGAAGAACGCGACGCAAGGCGCCGGCCGATGCCGCCGGCGCCTTGTCCCTTCCCCGCGGAAGGACTCGCCAATTTGGTGTTTCCAGGCTGGCTCCGGGTAGGTCCACGCGGCGCATCTCCCAGCGCGGAGGAATTCGAGATAGATAGGGGCCGAGGAGCTTCAAACGAGCGGCGACAACGTCCGCTCGGCTTCGCTGAAGTCCTTGCACGTGGCATGGCGCTGGCTGGGTTTAGTTCCTGCGCGGATGATCTGTACCGGATGAAGGCCAGCAGCCTTCGCGGCGTCGAGCTCTTCCTCGACGTCGGAGAGAAAAGCGACCTGATCGCCTCCAAGCCCGAGCTCGCTCAGAATCCGGAGGTAAGACGCGGCGTCGCGTTTACCACCGACTGCAGTGTCGAAGTAACACGACAAGAGTGGCGTCAGATCGCCTTGATCGCTGAATTTAAAGAGGAGCTTTTGTGCGGCGACCGAACCCGAGGAATAAACGCCGAGAGCGAGTCCCGCCGCTTTCCAGCGCGTCAGCGCCGGCTTTACGTCCACGTAAACAGCCGACTGGAACTCTCCCGCTACGTAACCGTGGCGCCAGACTAGGCCCTGTAGCGTCTTGAGCGCCGGGTGCTTGCGGTCTTCCTTGATCCAGAGTTCGAGCTGGACTAAAGCGCTGGCGTCGTCGAGTTGCTCGCCGCGCTCTGCCCGCGCCGTTTCCTTGGTGCCCGCGAGGCAGGCGCGCACTTCCGGGTCGTCGGCGTGCCGCCGCACAAAAGACGCCAAATGTTTTTCGGAGTAGGGAAAGAGCACCTGGTGGACGAACGCGATTGGCGTCGTCGTGCCTTCGATGTCGAATAGAATCGTAGAGAGCTTGCCCTTCAAAAGAGCGACTCGACGTAATCGGCGGCTTGGAATTCGCGCAAGTCGGCGGCCTTCTCTCCGACGCCCACATAGCGGACGGGAAGATGAAACTGATCGGCGATGCCTAACAGCACGCCGCCCTTGGCGGTGCCGTCGAGCTTCGTCACGATCAAGCCGGTGAGTTTGACCACCTCGTGAAAGGCTTTTACCTGCATCACCGCGTTCTGGCCCGTCGTGGCGTCGATCACCAACCAGGTTTCGTGCGGCGCGCCGGGCAGATCTTTGCCGATGACGCGGTTGATCTTGCCTAGTTCGGCCATCAGCTCGTTCTTATTGTGCAGACGACCGGCGGTATCGATCAAGAGGACGTCCACGCCGCGAGCCATCGCCGCCTTCACTCCGTCGTAAGCGACGGCTGCGGGGTCGCTACCTTGCTTGTGTTTCACGACGTCGACTCCGAGGCGGTCGCCCCAGACGCCTAGCTGCTCGATGGCGGCGGCGCGAAAAGTATCGCCGGCGGCGAGGAGCACCTTCTTGTCGTCGGCCAAGAAGTGCGCCGTCAGTTTGCCGATGGTCGTCGTCTTGCCGACGCCATTGACACCGACGATCAGAATCACCCGTGGGCCGGTGGGCGGCCGCGCAATTTCCGGAGCTTCGACGAAGAGTTGCTTGGCCCGGTCCTTCAGCGCGCGGCTGACGGCTTGCCAGTCGGCGGCTTCTTCCTTGCCTAAAGTTTCGCGAACGTGCGCGACGAGTTTGTCGGAGGTCGCAACGCCGATGTCGGCACGGTAAAGCGCTTCGTGGAGACGCTCCAGCATCGATTGGTCGATCCGGGTCTTGCCGGTGAAAAGCGTTTCGAGGTTGCCCCTCAAGGCGTCGCGCGTCTTGGCGAGGCCGTTCTTCAGACGTGAAAGCCAAGAGGCTCGATCGGTCGAGCGGATTTCGTCGACTTCGGTGAGCGCCTTCGGCTCCGGC
>JAYWBY010000489.1:0-4056 GCA_043781115.1 Pseudomonadota bacterium | reverse complement strand
CCCGATCTGGCCCGAGCGAAAGAGAATGTGGCCGAGGAGCAAATGACTCGGCTGATGGTCGGGGTAGCGGCGGACGATCACCATCAGCATTTTGTAAGCTGCTTTGGTCTTGCCGTCCTTCAGCGCCTTCTGCGCCTTCGCAAACATGGCGGTGACCGATTCAGCGGCGGCCGGTTCGGAGCAAAGCGCCACCATGCAAAGCACTACCGCCGGCGCTGGGCCGGCCACGGCCAACCAAACACCGAGAAGAGTACCCCGCCCGGCATCGCGCCAGCGTTGCGTAAGTCTCGAAGTCACGAGGTGATTTTAACAGATTTCGGCTAAAGCGGGTTGAAGACGAAAGGATAATTGACGGTGACGTCCTCGCCGCCTCGCGGTTTGGGGAATTCCCAGGTCATGATCTTAGATTGGATGCAGGCGCCGATGGTGGCCGAGTCGGGAGGGTCGAAGGTCGAGTCGTTGACGTCGGCAACGTTGACCTTGCCGGTCTTGCCGACGACGAAGTGGGCGTTGAGCTTGCCTTGGGCCTTAGGGTGCTCGGTAAGTAAAGTTTCGTAGCAGTGCCTGACCTCGTTCAAGTGCTTGCGGATGACCGCCGAGACTTCTTTTTGCGACAGGCCTCCGCCCGTCTCCTGCTTCGCCCCCGGCGGTGGGACGTTCACCATCGCATGGTCTGACGGCGTCTCGGCGATGGCGGGAGCGCCGGCCAAAAGTGCGAGGAGCATTCCGCCAAGGGCGGCCTTGCGAAGCGTCATTTTCACCTCAATGAGTCAGCTTGACGTCCGGAAACTCGGACTGCGTCTTCTCGACCGCCTTCTCGACGGGGCCGCCTTGTTTGCCGGTCATCGCCTTCAATAAGCGGAGCTCGGCGCGGTAATCGAAGCGGGTGAAATGGTCTCCACGCCCGAGCTTGGTAGCCAGCATGCCGAGCTGGGCCTGGACGTTGGCTGGCAAGTTGCCGCGCGCCGTCGCCGCGATACGGACCAGGTTCCAGCCGAAGCGCTCGTCATTGTAGGCCTGCCAAATGTCCTGGTCCGCCGGTTGGCCGTCCTTGCACTTCGAGAGGTCCTTGGCCTCTTTCGCCGACTCGAAGCAGGTCCAGACCGACAGGTTGTTGTCGACCGAGGGAGCGGAGCCTTGGCCGGATTGGCCGTCGCGCGACACTTCCAGAATCCACGAAAGGCGTTGCTTGATCTTATTGATGCCGATTTTTTCCCAGTCGGCGGCGTTGGTCACCAGCGACGTGTCGGCATACATTTCGCCCAAGGCCTTGTCGGCCATCGTCAAGCATCCGACGTAGTAGTTCTGCGAGCCGAGCCAGCCTTTGTTGTCGCGGCGCCGGATCCAGTTGGGGTCCCACGCCAGAATCTTCGCCCAATCGGCCCGGACGAGCTTCCTTTGGCTGATGAAGTCGTTCCAATCCTTTAGGCTAGCGCGCCAGCGCCTGCGCCACATTTTCAGCGAGCAATCGGCCGGGGCCGCAAGAGCACTGCCGCCGCGCAGGTATTGCGGCGGCAGGCCGTTTACCTGGCCGTCGCGGGTGAAGGCGAAGAGGCGAAGGTAAGGGAGCCACTGGGCCTCGGGTTTCTTTTGGCGAATGGTCCGGTCGACCAGGTCGTCGACGTGCGCTTCCATGAAGCTGCCAAAGCCGGCGGCGTCGTTGCGGTCGATGTAGGTTTGGATCTGGTCGGGAGTGACGTCGTCGGAGTTGGCCCGGCCGGATAGCTTGCTGCCGTTGGCCATGTAAATCGCGGCGGCGAACGCCACCAAAGCGATGACCAGGAAGGTCAGGGCCAAGCCGATGCCACGCGTCGACTTGGTCTCAATGCGCTTGGTGTCCTCGTTGACGATGCGCGTGCCGTGGTCGCTGACGCCCCAACCGGCCAGCATATCCTCGTTCACGATGCGGGCGATCTCGGGGTAGTGCTTTTTGATGTCGGCGAGGTTGTCGAAAGAGATCCAGGGACCGCAGTGGCCAGACACCTCGTCCTGCAGTCCGAACTGCATGTGCTTATACGCCTCTTTCATTTCATTGAGCGTCAAGGGCCCAGTGAAAGTCTCGAGGTTGCGCCGGATGAGGTACAGTTTCGCCATCAGCCTCTCACATGCGACAAAAGAACGGTGATGTTGTCTTTGCCGCCCCCGGCGTTCGCCGCGTCGATCAAAAGCTTCGGCAGCTTCTCGAATTGGTCCAGATTCTCGGTGATCAGCTGCGCCACCTTCCGGTCCTCGACCATGCCCGACAAGCCGTCGGAGCAGGTCAAGAAGACTTGGCCTGCCTTCAGCGGAATTTCGTAGATGTCGACGTCGACGCGGTCGGTCAGGCCCATAGCCCGGACGAGCGCGCCCTCTTTCGCTCCCGGCTGCACGGACGACCTCGGCAGCCAGCCGCGCTCCAGGAAGTTGCCGACGCTGTGGTCGAGCGTCAGTTGAAAGAGATGTTTTTTATAATACAGATAGGTGCGGCTATCGCCAACGTGCGCCAAGTGCAACTTGTCGCCGACGAACATCAGACAGTTCAAGGTCGTGCCCATGCCGGCGACTTCCGCTTCGCGGCGACCGCGCTCGAGGATCTCGCCGTTCATCTTGTCGATCGAGCTGATCAGAAACGGATTGATCTCTTCGTGGCGAATGCGGTCGGAGCTCATGAAGGCTTTGCGCAAGCCGTTGACCGCCATGCTCGATGCGACCTCGCCGCCGTTGCGGCCGCCGATACCGTCGGCGACGATGCCGAACGCTGCCGGCTCGTCGTAATAGAGGCTGTCTTGATTCGATTTTCGGCGCCGGCCCACGTCTGTGGCGCCGACCATGCGTACCTGCACTGAGGTTCCTCCGGGGTCGTCAAAGTCCCCCCGTCTGGTATCGGTGCTGAGGATTCGACCTTTAACTTCAAGTAATTGATTCGCATGGAGATTCGCTGCCCCAGGCCGATCCGCCGAGACAAAGGCGCTGACATCGGCCAGCTTCGTCGCTAGTTTTGCCTTTTGACCCAACCGTCGAAGCGAGGCCTAAAGCCATGGCACGCCACCCTCCTCCTTGGGGCGCCAAATGGGAGCGCTTCGGAACCTCCATCTTCAGCCTCATGACGCAGCGCGCCAATGCCGCCCAAGCCGTCAACTTGGCCCAAGGATTTCCGGACTTCGACGGGCCGAGCGAAGTGAAAGAGGCGGCCATCGCCGCCTTGCGCGTGGGTGGAAACCAATACGCCCCGTCGGCCGGTTTGCCCGAGCTGCGGCGACTTCTTGCCGAGCGGCAAAGGGCTCGGACGGGAATGCCCTTCGACTGGGCGACGGAAGTCACGGTCTTCTCCGGAGCGACGGAAGCTCTTTACTGTGCTCTTCAACTCTTCGGGCCCGCCGACGAGATCATCGCCTTCGAACCCTACTTCGATTGTTATCCCGCGGCGGCGTTCGCCGCGGGCGCGCGCCTGGTCGGCGTGCCGCTGACTCCCGGCACGTGGCGCCTCGACGTGCAGCGCCTCGAAGCGGCGGTGACACAGAACACACGCGCCCTGATCCTCAACACGCCGCACAACCCCACGGGGCACGTCTTCACGAAAGCAGAGCTCGAGTCCCTACGGCAACTGGCGCTGGCCCACGACCTGCTCGTGATCACCGACGAAGTCTACGAGGAGCTGGTCTTCGAACCAGCGGAGCACGTGGCTTTCGCGACTTTAGAGGGTATGCGCGAGCGGACGATCACGATCTCGTCGAACGCCAAGACTTTCAGTTTCACGGGTTGGAAGGTCGGCTACGCTTTCGCGTCGGAGGAGCTAACCAAGGCCATCCGCTCGGTGCACCAGTTCACCGTCTTTTGCTCGGCGACGCCGCTCCAGGCCGGGATGATCCAAGCGCTGAAGCTCGGGGCAACGTACTACGAGGATTTGCGCCGCGATTACAGGGCGCGACGCGACCGGCTGCTGGCGATCTTGCGCGGCGCCGGCTTTCATTGCGCGGCGCCGCACGGGACGTATTTCGTCTTGGCAGACTATTCTGGAATAAAGGACGTGGCCGACACGGAGTTCGCCAACTGGCTCACGGACGAGATCAAGGTCGC
>JAYWBY010000488.1:0-11031 GCA_043781115.1 Pseudomonadota bacterium | reverse complement strand
TCGCGCTCGACGTGCGCCAGCCGGCGGAACGCCGGGCCACGAAGCTGCGCCACCGCCTCGGCTATTTCCTGTACGTGAAGCGCGCTCTGGAATTCAAGGCTCAACCCGTCTTCGGCAAGATCCTCGACGCCGCTCTGACTCGCCGCGCCGAGGAGTTCACGGTGAGTTGGGCGGAAGTCGAGCAGGAGGCAGACGCCCTCACCGCGCGCGAAGAGCGTGCCACCGAGGTGCTTGAAGAGTTGATCGGGGCCTATCAGGTCGACTTGGAGCTGGGCGTGACTTGAAGGGCCTTTTGGTCCCTGCGCTTCAGCCATTTGATGATCAGGATCGCGGCCTCGAACATCAAGTACATCGGCGCGGCCATGAACAGCTGTGAGAACGGGTCGGGCGTCGGCGTGACGATCGCCGCCACGATCAGGATGGCGACGAGGATCGGGCCGCGGTTCTTCTTCAGCATGTCCTCGGAGATGATGCCGAGGCGCTCGAGGATGATTAAAATCACCGGCAGCTGAAAGACGCCGCCGAACCCGAGCAGCATGATGACGATCATGCTGATGTACTCGTCTACCATGATCACCGCCGTCGCCAAGCCGTCGCCCATGCCGATTAGGAACTCGAGGGCGGCTGGCATCATCAGGTAGTAGCAGAAGACGATGCCGCCGACAAAGAGCACGAGAGACGCGGTGAAGAACGGCAGCACCATCTTCCGGGTCTGCTCGGGCAGGGCCGGCGCAATGTACTTCCACAGCTGGAAGAAGAGCATCGGCAGCGCCATGGTGATGGCCACTAGCATCGACACCTTCATATAGGCGGTCAGCACTTCCATCGGGCCGGTAAAGTGGAGGACGTTGACTTCTTTCGGCATGGCGAGCATGAGCGGCTGTTTTAGCCAAGCGAAGACGTACTTGGCGAAGCCGAAGCAGATGCAGAAGAAGGCGACGACCACGATCGAAACCTTGACGAGCCGGGCCCTCAGCTCGTCGATCCTTTCGAGGAGCGAGCCGCCGCCGCTGGCTTTGATTCGGTCGATGAGGCCGGCGATGCCGTCTCGTTCTTCTTCCACGGGACAAAAACCTCGGCGTTAGACGTGCCGCATGGCGTCGGCGATCACCAGGCGCGTCGCCCGGCGCGAACAGAACCAAGCGGTGCCGGTCGCAAGCAAAGAAAGGATGATGGCACTGATGATCCAAGCCGCTGGAACGTACTGGACCTTAAGCGAAATGGGAATCGACAGAATCCCGGCCCGATAGGTGAGCCCCATGTGCCCAATGACGCTAGTCATGATGATGGTCATCACCAAGCCGACGCAGCAGGCCAAAAAGCTCAGGAACATGCCCTCCGCGGCGAACATGTAGACCAGGTGGCGACGAAAAAAGCCGAGGCTCCTCAGCGTGCCGATCTCGCGCGTCCGCTCGTTGACCGACTTCATCATGGTGTTGGCCACCGACATCACGCCAATGGTGACGACGATGACCATGAACAGGTTGCGGAAGACGCCGAGGATTTGCATGCCGCCTTGGACGTAGGCCGCGATGCTGTGTTCGATCCACGGCAAGACGTCGAGTTTGACACCTTTGACTTCGGCGGCTTTCTTCAGCCGGTCGATGAAGGCTGGCGCCGTCTTGTCGTCCTTCAACTGGACGGCGACCATGGTGATCTTGTCGGTGTCGAGCAAACGTTGGGCATCCGCCAGCGCCAAGTGAGCAGCGCGCTTGTCCGCTTCGCGGAAGCCGGCGTCGAAGAGGCCGACGATCGGGAAGTCGATGGCGTTCACCTGCGCCGCCTCGGTCGTCGCCGACAGCGTGATCCGGTCGTTCTTGCATTCGTAGGGTCGCTTCTCGGGCACGTAGTTGCCGTCCTCTAGGATGATGCTCGGCCCTTTGTAGGTGGATTCACAGTCGATCAAGCGGCCGAGTCCTTGGCCGAGGAGCACGGAGGGCGTCTTGGCCTCGTCGAGCGGCACGCCGGCCAGCGTATTCCAGTACCAGCGGGGTCCGCGGATTTCGGCGCCTTCCTTGACGTCGTAACCGAAACCGATGAAGACGGCGTTGTGAGGCCCGGAAGTCACGAGGCCAGACATGTTCAGGAAGCGGACCCTCGTCTTGAAGGCGGGATCTTGGTGGAAGAAGTCCTCGAGAAATTTCTGTTCGTCGGCGTTCAGCGAGTAAAGCCACTGGTCGTCGTAACCGAAGTTCTGGGCGTCTTTTTTCTGGATTAGCACGTGCCCCAGCATGCCGCGCGTCGTATAGCCGTCGTAGTTCCTGTCCTCGAGCTCCTTGATGAAGCCGTCGAAGAGCGACACGGCCATGAAGCCCGAGGCGATCGCCAGAATAGTGGCCAAGCTGTGGCGCCAGTTGCGCAAGACGTTGCGCCAGGCCAACTTGGTCAATTGGATGT
Organism: Pseudomonadota bacterium; assembly: GCA_043781115.1. Lineage (GTDB taxonomy): Bacteria > Bdellovibrionota_B > Oligoflexia > Oligoflexales > CAIYRB01 > CAIYRB01. The sequence goes on along the minus strand of JAYWBY010000488.1, from coordinate 8,634 downwards.
AGATGTTCGTCGGCACGGCCATCGGATCTCGACTTTCAGCGGATCAGGTTGTTGACGTTGAACAAGCTGTCGGCATGCTCTTCCGCCCGCGGCAAGCTGTAGCGAATCCACGTCTTGTTCGCCGGCTTCAGCGAGTCGACGATCGTCATCGTGCTGACGAAGGGCAGGTCCTTGCCCTCGATTTTAATGGTGTTTTTGTATTCGATGAGGGCGCTCTTGAACATCTCGCCGCTGACCGTCAGGAACTCCGACTTGATGCCTAAGCGGTCCTTCTTGGTGATCCAGTAGCGAATGCCGTCGTAGGTGACGTTCTTGGCCTTGGCCTTCAGCTCGAGCTTCCACGCGTCTTGGCCTTCGACCTTCTCCTCGCCGACGATCTTGCCGTCGTAGTCGCGGAAGTAATTGGTCGACGCGATGTCGCCGTTGGCGGCTTCGCCCATCAGCTTTTGCCGCGCCGAGATGGCCACGGGTTTCTTGATCCCGGGTTTGAAAAACCATAGGTTCCGGTCGTTGAAGAGCATCATCTCGCCTTTGTTGCGCGCCGGTTCGGTGGCTTCCGCCAGGGCGTCGACGCCTTTCACTTTCACCATGTAATGGACCTTGTTGGTCGAACCATCGTCGAGCGTCTCGACGTCGATCTCCCAGCTGAGGCCCGTGCCAATGGCGCCCCGGGCGCGGTCCGAGTCTTTCAGCAATTGTTCCGCGGTCGGCGCCGGATCGGCTGCCAAGGCGCGAGTGGCGAGGAGAAGGCCTATGCCCAAGAGTGTGAGTTTTTTCATCGAGAAATCCCTTTCTATCTTTGGGTGCCCATGAGCAGCACGGAGATGTTGCGTCGAACGACCGAGCGCACGGCGATCATCGTGGTAAGTAACGACAAGATGAAGATCATCACTGCCGCGCCGGCAATGATGGTGCCATTCGGCTCCAAGGTCAGGATCATGCCGCCGGCGACTCCGGGCGGGTTGAAGTGAATGTTCGAGTGGTTGACGCTGAAGATGCCGGCGGCCCCGATCACGCCGCCCATGGCCAACGAGATGAAGGCGAGTACCAACATCTCCTGGGCGAAGAGCCGGCGGATTTGGCCGCGCGTGAAGCCGAGAGACCGCATCATGCCGATCTCTTGCGAGCGTTCTATGACCGTCATCGTCGCCGCGTTGAAAACCGAGAAGACGATCACCGTCGCCAAGACGACGGTGATGAACCCGATCATCGTGAAGAGAAACTGCATGGTGCCGGTGTAGAAGGGGCTGATGTCCTCGTTGGTCCACGGATAGACGTCGAGGTTCAGTCCCGCCGCTTTGATCTTGGTCGTGACTTCCTCGACAGTCTTGGTCAAATGGTCCGGATTCTTCAACCAAATCGAGTAAAACGTCGCGTTCGGCGTGTCGTAGAGCTTCTGTAAATGCACCATCGAAGTCAGGATTGCCGAGTTGTTCGTCTCGGTGATGCCGGTGTTGAAGTTGGCAACGATCTCGCCGTCGAGCGCCGACATCATTCCCGACCAGGCCCCGGCGGCTAGCTGGATGTTGGTGTCTGAGGCGATCAACTCTTTGGCGTTGGCGGCGTTGCAATCGGTGACGATGACGGCCTTCTGGTCCTTCGGCAGCTCTTCCACGACTTTCGTCTTGTGCATGAGCCGGGCCAAGCCGTCGCTGAGCGCCACCGCCCCAAACTCCTCGGGGTACTCCCAGAGGCCGCGGCCCTTAGAGTACATGCGGACGGTGCGTCCCCACTTCACCATTTGCGGGTGCTCGCGGAGGCGTTTGTCGATCGACGGGTCGATGCCGGTCGCGAGGAACGGCAACGTGCGGCAGCCGTTGCCGATCAGTCCGGCACCGAGGAGCTGCGGCGTCGCCATTTCGACATTGTCGACGGTAGCCAACTGAGCGGCGACGCCCTTTAAGTCGTTCTCGTCCAAGCTGTAAATCTTGGGCTTTATCGAGTACTTCTCGAGGCCGTCTTTCTTGTAGATGGTGATGTGACCAATGCGGGTCGAGTAGATCGTGTAGACGCGAAGGTAGTTTTGCGTCCGGTAGATGTAGCCGCCGAGCGCCAATAGCGCCGCGAAGCCCAAGGCGATCGCGAACCCCGTCGCGAAGTTACGCCTCTTGTTGCGCGCCAAGTTGCGCACCGCCATGTGCCAAGGGCCGCTCATACGCGGATGACCCCGTCTTGGATGTGAACGATGCGAGAGACGCGGTCCATCAGTCGCTCGTCATGGGTCGAGAAGAGGAAGGTCACACGGCGGCGCGAGTTGAGCTCCAGCATCAAATCGATGATCTTGGCCGACGTCGTCGAGTCGAGGTTGGCCGTGGGTTCGTCGGCGAGAACTAGATCGGGGTTCCCCGCCAAGGCGCGCGCGATGGCGACGCGTTGGCGCTGCCCGCCCGAGAGTTGGTCGGGGAGGTTTTTCAGGAAGGTCTCGAGGCCGACGTCGCCGATGGCGCTCATGACCCGGTCCTTGCGTTCCTTCGCGTCGATCTTCGCGTTGATTAGCAGCGGCAATTCGACGTTTTCGTAGACCGTCAACACCGGCACCAAATTGAACGACTGGAAGATGAAGCCGATCTTGGCATTGCGCAAGCGACTCTTGTCGTCGTCGCCGAGCTGGGTGACTTCGATGCCGTCTAGCTGGACGCTGCCGGAGTCGGGGTCGTCGATGCAGCCGATCATGTTGAGCAGCGTGCTCTTGCCCGAGCCCGAGGCGCCGATGACGGCGGTGAATTCGCCGCGATTCAACTTCAAATTCACGCCGCGGAGGGCGGGCACGATGGTCTGGCCCAGGCGATAGTTCTTCACCAAGCTTTTGAGTTCGACGATCGTTTCGCTGGTGGTTGGTGCGGGCTTTTTGGCCATGGCGTCTAAATCTCCTTACCAGTCGTGGCGGTAAGCGATGGTTTCAGTGGGGGCGGAATAGCCGCGGAGCTCGCTATCCTTCTCGCCTTTGCTGCCCGACACCGCTCCCGACAGGGTGCCGTGGTCGCCGAGCCGGTAGTCGAGGCTGACGTAACCCGATTGCGACCCGTCGGTAAGCGAGCGGGTGGCGCGGGTAAAAAGCGTCAAATCGTTGATCGTGAACAAGTTGGCGACATGCAGCGACGCATAGGCGAAGCGTTGGCCCGGCAGCTCGATGCCCGGTGCCGAAAGGCGGGCGAGGTTGTCTTGGAAGACGGCGAGCTGCAGCGGGTTCTTCGACCGAAAGCTGTCGAGGACTTCGTCGTGCTGCTCTTTCGTGTACCCGGCCTGATTCAAGATGTACTCGGCGCGGAGGATCGAGCCGTTGACGAAGTCGTACTTCAGGCCGCCTACGGCGAGGTTTTTCACCTGGTCGTCTTCTTTCAACGTGTGCTCGAACGTCGTGACAGTCGAGACCCCAACTGGCGTCGCCGTGGTGGTCGTCACCGGGTACCAGGCGTCGGACCCGCGCTGTTGGCTGGCGTCGGCGTAGGCCGACAGGCCGTCGAAGAACGGGGCATTGATGCTGAAGTACTCTCCCACCCACGGCCGCCCGTGCTGATGGCCGCCGAAGACGACGCCGAAGTAGTCGACGCCGTCGTGCCAGCTCAACTCCGACTTCAAGAGCCCCGTCGACTGGAAGAGCTCGCCTTGGATGAACGCCGTTTCGTCTTTGTTTTCCTCGTATTCCGTCATGATCACGGTGCTGAACGACTTGCCGAGGCTGAGGTTCAGGCGGGCGATGTTCTTGCCCCGCACCTCATAGAGGATGTCGCGCTGCGAGGCGATCTCGTGGAACAGCCGGTTGCTCGGGCTGATTGCTTCCGCGGCGCCCCATTGATAACTCTGGCGGCCGTAGATGAAGCTGACGCGGTCGGAGACCGTCCACTGCCCATAAGCTTCGTTGATGGTCGAGTCGACGCTCGATTCGGGGTCGTGGGACTTATCGTCCACTTTCACCCGGGTGACCTCGTAGCGGACCCGGGGGCGGATGATGAACATGATCTTCGAGTTGCCGATTTTTAGGTTCGGCCAAAACTCGGAGGCGCCCTTGTTGTCGGGAAGCCGCAGTACGAGGTTGTCCGGGTTGACGTCGCTCTCCGTCGGCTCGGTGTGCGTGACGGCGTTGATCCAAGTCAGCGAGCCGCGGAACGTCAGTGGCTCGTCCGCTGCGCGCGCCAAGGACGAGGTGCCGGCGACTAGCAGCGCGCTCCAAATCCAATTCCTCGGCGTGTTTGCCTGTGCAAGCATCGCTTCCCCAATCCGCAAAGCCTTGTTAACAAAGGATTATATTATAGCTTTTGGGAAGGAAAAGAAACAGCCCATTCAACTGGGCGCGGGAGTCGAAGGCGGCGAATTCTTAGAAAGTTCCATCACGAAACGCGTCGTGGTCGAGTTCGGGTCGAGATAAAGCTTGCCTCCGTGGTCATGAACTATTCCATGAGAAAGGCTTAGCCCAAGGCCCGTGCCCTTGCCCTCGCCCTTGGTCGTGAAGAACGGCTGCATGATGCGCTTGCGGATGGCGGGCGGAACCCCGGGGCCGCTGTCCGTGACCGCGATCTGGTAGCGGTCGCCCAAGTCGTCGAAGCCTACGCGCACCCACTTGTCTTGGGCCGAGTCGACGGCGTCGACTGCATTGTTCAACAGGTTAACCAGGACCTGGGAAATTTGGACGGGACGGCACGCGACAATCGCCGATTCGGGAATGTCGGCGACTTTGAGGCTGATGCTGAGCTGCTGAAAGCGGTGACGACAGAGTTCGCGAGTCGAAAGCACGATGTCGCGCAAGCGACTCTCTTGAAGCGGCTCGTTCGCCGAGTCGCGGGCGAAGCGACGCAGCGCTTTGCCTATCTCCTCGATGCGCACGACCATGGTCTTGATCTTGGCGGCAATGGCCTGGAGTTGCTTGGAATCAGGCGGGGTTTGACCGGCGACTAGCTCCAGCTGGGTAGCGACCAGGTTCAACACTGTCAGGGGGTTATTGATCTCGTGGGCTAGGTTCGCCGACATCTGGCCGAGGCTCGCCATCTTCGACGACTCCGTCAGCTGCGTCGCATGCTGGCGATCTAAGCGTTCCTTGGCGAACGTCGCGACGATCAGCACCGCCGACATGTACACGAAGAAGCCGCCCGCCGGAATGGTCGACGTCTCCGGCAAGTCTCCGCGCAACCAAATGACCCCGAGAAATCCCGTGAGTGAAAAGGCGAAGATCGTCAACGCGGCGCGCGCCGAAAGCACCAGCGCCGCGACCATCACCGGCACCGCGAGAAAGTAGAAGACGAAGCCGGCGCGCACGGGGTCGTGGACGTAGCCCGCATAAAGCGTGCTGATCGTCGACGAAATGATCATGATCCAGCCACCGGTCCAGAGATGCCGCGTGTAAGTTAGCGCGCAGGCCAAAACGGCGACGACCAACGCGATGGCGTTGGTCGTGTAAGACTCGTTCGTGAGGTCGCGACCCGTTGTGAGGCGGAAGAAGAGAAAACCGTTCCAGGCCGCCAAGTGCGCGACGTTGACCCAGAGCATCAGACGCAAGAGCTTGGTCTTCGGGCTGCTATCGAGGGCTCGGGCCGTTTCCATTCATTCCAGTCGAAATTATTTGGCCACCTTGTGCTTGGCCATGTGTTCCAGATACGCAATCAAGTTGTCGAGGTCCTTGTCGGACAGGAGCTCCTTCGGGAAGGCGCTCATCCGCGACCGCGGGAAGTACCGGAGGTCCTGCGGGTTGCGCACGAGTTTGCGGAACGCCGCCTTCTGCAGATATTCGGTCGGGTTCATCGGCACGTTCAAATCCGGTCCAAAGTCGGCGGCGCCGCTTTTATTCAGCGTGTGGCAGGCGAAGCAGTTCTTTGTGAACACCGCGAAGCCGAGGCGCACGGGGCTCGTCGCCTTCAGTTTCTTGTCGGGGAAGATCTTCGGGTAGAGGCTTTCGAGCGTGCCCTTCACCTCGAACGCCGCGAGTTGAAACGGCCATTCTTCCGGGCCGATCGCCGACGCTTCGGGCTTCGGCCACACGAGATAGAAGGGGCCGGCGGACGGCGACCCGGCTTTCAAGGCCGCCCAGGGCTTGTCCGCTTCCTCGATCGCAACGTAGGCGAAACTGCGTTCCGCCGCTTTGTTCAAAAGGCGTTCCTTGCTCAAGGGCGCCGAGAAGCCGTCGAGGCACTTGAATTGGATGACGGCGTCGTCGGCGATCTTCAGGCCTTCGAAGAGCGCCGTCGCGCGCACCGCTTTGTACGTCATCGTTTGACCCGGATAAGCCGGGTCGTGCGCGACCGAGATCGTCTCTACGTCGGGGCGTTTCAAAAGGTCCGAGCGTTTGTAGGAAATCTTTTGCGCTCCCGATTCGAGCATCAGCTCCGGGTCGGCGGGTCCATCGGCGAACGCTGGCACGGCAAAACCAAGGGCGAGAAAGAGGGACAGAGCAGCGAATTTGCCGACAGGTTTCCGAGGCGTCATTTGGTCCTAGCTCCCGAGCTAAAAAAGGTGAAAATCCGACATCCTATTCGATCCTTTCCCGGTTGGGCAAAAGCGCCGTGGCTGCCAAGCCCTGCGGTCGCGTGCTAACATACCCTGAATCTATTAAACAAAACACCAGCGGTGCCGCCAAGCGCCGTATAGGGAGCGACCGATGATCAGGAAGGCACTCGTTGCGGGCCTATTTTGGATGGCGGCCACGGCTCCGGCGCTCGCGACCGACGGCAGCAGTGGCTGCGGCCCGGCATGGTACGTCTTCAAAGAGAACTCGCTCGCCTCGTCGGCCCTACGTATAACTACTAATGGCACACTCTTTCCGTCGACCACCCTCGGCATGACTTTCGGCACGTCGAACTGCGCGCCCCACAAACTCGTCGACAAGCAGTCGGAGAGCATCAAGTTCGCCAACCTCGCTTACCATGAACTGATCGTGCAAATGGCCCAAGGCTCCGGTGAGCACTTGGCGGCCTTCGCCCACACCCTTGGCTGCTCGTGGCAAGTCCAAGACACCTTCAACGCTTCGCTTCAAGCCAATTACGAGATTCTGGTCCCGTCCGCGGACGCGGCCCCGGAAGCCATCGTCGGCGGCGTCTTGCAGTTGATCGACGCCCAGCCGTCGCTCAAGGCGCAGTGTTCCGCGGGAGTCGGTTGAAATTTCCTCGGCTCCTTTTCCTGCTGCTGATTCTCGGATGCCTCGCAACAGCTCGCCCAGCCAACGCCGACGAGCTTTTTCGCGCTCCCGGCTGGCTCAGGCTTGGGCACTATCAAGTTGGTGGACCGAAGGGATACCAAAGCGGAGTCAGCCAAACAGATTTCTTCTTGGGTCCCAGCGGGCGTGTAGATCCAGAGGCTGAATTGACGGCGACTAAGGACAGGCTCGCGCAGTCACTCGCTTGGCGCTGCGAGTTTCCGGCGCGCGCTCTCTGGCTCGAGCGGCAAGGATTCGCGGTCGCCAAAGGACCCTGTCCTGAATTCGACAAGTTCCGCGACAAGCTTGCCGTGAGAAGCGTCACCTTCGTTTACGCAACGGCCTACGCCAATAATCCGGCGTCCATGTTCGGCCACGCGATTCTCCGACTCAATAAGCTCGCTGCTTCGCCAACCGGACCCAGCGCGGCGGCGACGGAGCTCCTCAACAACAGCGTCGCGTTCTTGGCGCGCGTCGACCAAGGTGACGACCCCCTCTCCTATACGGTGAAGGGCATCTTCGGCGGGTACCCCGGCTATTATTCGATCGACCCCTACTATACGACCGTGGCGCTCTATAATGACGGCGAAAGCCGTGATTTGTGGGAGCTGGACTTGGATCTGACGCCGGGCGAGGTCGAACTCCTCGTCGCGCATCTTTTCGAACTTGTCCACCACGCGTCGTTTCCCTACTACTTCTACGACCAAAATTGCGCCTATCAACTCTTGAGCTTGCTCGAGGCGGCGAGGCCGGCGGTCGACTTGACCGGCGAGGCACGATTCTTCGTTTTACCGCTCGAAACGATGCGCGCGGTCAGCGCGGCGTTCGGGGGCAAGGCCAAGGATCGGCGTCGCCCGTCGCTGAAGCGCCAGTTGACGGCAACGGTCGCGGCGCTCGGCGCCGAAGAGCGGCGAGCCTTCGACGACGTGCGCTCCGGCGAGCGTTCGGTGCAGGACTTGCGCCAGCCGGCGACCGTTGATGCCTTGATCGCCTATTGGAACTTCCAAAAGTTCGCGACCAAAAATCACCTAGAGCCGGACGAAGCGACCGGGTTGCGCGACGCCTTGGTGCAGCGGGCAAGGCTTGGGCGGAAATCGGACGCGCCGCCCGGGTTGGACGACGGCGCCTTGCCTCCGGAGACCGGTCATCCACCGCTCCGTCTCGCTATCGGCGCGGGGCACGCCGAGCGGAGCGGCAACTTCGTCGAGTTCGCGGCCCGGCCCGGGCTCCATGATTTACTAAATTCCGACCAGGGCTACGAGTCCTTCGCCGCCATCGATTACTTCGACCTGCATGGTCGCTACTACGAGGACGAGCGGCGCTTTGCGCTGGAGCGTGCCACGGTCATTGACATCACGTCGCTGACTCCCTTCGACGTGCTGACCCAACAATGGTCTTGGCGCCTAGCGCTCGAATGGCAGCGCATTCCGGAAGACCCCGTGGCGCGCGAACTCCACGGCGAGGCGGCAGGCGGCCTGACGGTGTCGCTACTTCGTGACAAACTTGCCGCTTAC
>JAYWBY010000487.1:0-4068 GCA_043781115.1 Pseudomonadota bacterium | reverse complement strand
GTCGGGGGCGGTGACACCCAACAGACTCTCGAGACGGTCACCTTCGCCGAACTGTTCCAAGTCAAGACCTGCGTCGTCATCGACCCAGACCGGTCCGTGCATGGACCCCTCGAGGCGACGCTCAAAAGTATCGGCGTCGGCATCGTGCGTGCCGAAACGGACGCAGAAGCGGCATTCTCCTACATGGTTGAGCACGGCGAGCCCGGGATGGTCGTCATGGAGTGGAAGCTTGCAGGCCTGAGCTGCCCGGCCTTATTGCAAAGGATGCGTCAGCGCGGATTCTGCAATTCACCCATCGTCGTCCTGAGCTCGCTCGTCAAAGCGGAGAACAAGTCGCTTCTGCAAGAGCTTGGCGTCACGGTCATCGTCGAGAAGCCGTTCGCCCAAGAGAAGTTCCTGAGCAAAGTCGTGCCGGCCTTGCGGGCCAGTTATCTTCCTTCAGGCCAGCGCGCCATCCTCCGGAAGGTCGAAGAATGTTTGATGACCGGCCGAATCGCCGAAGCCCGAGAATTGGCGAGCTTGCTCTTCGCTAGCAAGAGTAACGTGCCAATCGAAACTCAAGAGTTCATCGAGGCGCGGCTGGCCTATTACGAAGGTAACTTCGAGGCAGCGCGGAGCTTAATTACGAAACTATTGCGCGAGAATCCCGACAGGCTGTCCCATCAGGACCTCTTGGGGAAAGTCCTTCTAAAGATGGGAGACTACGAAGCGGCGGTCATGTGTTTCAAGCGGGCGAACTCTCTTGCCCCGGACAACATCGAGCGTATTTGCGCGATAGCCGAAGCTTATACCGAACTGGGTGAGTTTGACGTCGCCGAGGAGCAGATCTCGTCGGCCCGAGTCATCGACGGGCAGTCGCAACACGTCCTTGAGTCGACGGTTAAGCTCGGCTTGGTTACAGGCAATCTTGAAAATGCCCGCCAGGCGATTTCGGCAGTCACCAGCTCCCATGGCGTCTTGTCCTACATGAACAATCGGGCGGTGGCATTCGCCAAATCGGGGAGGCACGCCGAGAGCGTCAACTTGTACAAGGACACCATCGAAATTCTCCCGGACGAACAGAAGGAACTTCGCGCGCTCGTACTTTACAACTTGAGTTTGGCCTTCGTTCGCCAAGGGGACTTGGCCGAGGCGAGGGTGAATCTTGTTTCGGCCAGCCCCGACATCAATAAGGCGATCAAGCCTAAAGTGGAACGAGTGCTTGCCAAAGTCGAGTTGGCGATCGCGACGAACGGCATCATCAACATCGATTCATCGACCTCGTTTGCTGGTGACGGCGAGACCAAGCAGGTCGTTTATGAGTCCGCCCCGGTGCTGGGCTTGGCCTGTTGTTTCGGACTCTATAAAGCCCCTTCCGAAGAATCAGCAACGATGATTCCGCGAGAGGCGCCAAAGTTCAACAAGCGCAGTGCGATTCAGCGCGGCAAAACGTCCACTAAAAAAGCCGGCTATGCCTCGTGAGTTCGAGCATTAATCGTAGATCCTAGATCTTTTGGATCGAGAAGCCGATGTAGAATTTCTTGCGGGCCAACGTGAACGGAATGACCATGACCGGCACTTCGCTCGTGAGTACGATGTCCTGGTACTCCTCTAAGTGGATCTCGAGTGGTCCCATTTTCATCTCAAAACCAATGCGTCCCAGCAGCAGCTCGGCTTTGCCGAAAATTTGATCGGTCATTTCCTCGAAGGTGCTTAGGATCGCCTGGCGATCTTCGGAGATTTCTGCCTTCGTCATGCCGTTGACCCTTGACGCGATGTCGATGATGAAGGCCTTATCGCAAGTCAGCGACGCTGTGCATTTCGTCTGGTCACCTTCAAATTTCACCACTGAAGTGACGAAGCCCGCGGGCACCTTTTTCCCCGACCCGATGGTGGGTTTACCGTGCTCCGCCTTCTCTCCGACATAATACTCAAGAACTTCATTCATCGACGAAACGAAACAATTTATGACGTTGATGTCATACTTGATTTGCTCGGTCGATGAGCTGCGCGTCGTCAACCGGGTGATGACGGGGTCGAGGTTGGCAATGTCGATGTCGATGCGGCTCAGGGCCTTGGCCTGTTCGAGGCGATCGAGCGCCTTCGTGTCTAGATATGAGCTTGCCACCAGTAGCTTGCAGCTTCTTGGCAAAGTTTTGCAGAGCGAGCTAAGTACCCGTGCGGCATCGTCTGGTCTTAAGCGCACGTCGAGCAGCGTCGAGAAGTAGTCGTTCGTCTTTAGTAGCACTTCTTTGAGAGCCACGGTCGTGTCGGCCAGTGTGACCGACCACCCCAAATGCTTCAGGCGCTCTTCGAGCGGCTCCGATTTGGCTTTATTGGCGATCACTAATAAAATTCTTTTGCTTTCGTTTGCCACTTGGTCGCCTTGCGCCTTCTATGAAAGCCGCTTTAGGAACAGGAAGTACTTTTGCGCATTGCCGTCGAATTCCATCGGCTTCTGGCAATCCGGGCAAATCGTGGCGGGAGGTGTGCCTACTCGGCCGCCGGGAAAATCGCGGGCAGTAGTAATTAGGATCGAGTTTGACTTGTCGCAAGCTTCACAAAAATACGGCGCGTAAAATGAGGCGACGTCGACGGTCTTGCCGCCTTTGAATCCCGGAAATAAATTCAATTGGTTGACGACCTTTAGCGGGCAGCGGACATAAGTGTAACGCGACGTAGTTGGCAGGCTCTTCATGAAGTCTTTCCAAATTTGGATGCCTTTGGAGTTGATCATGCTGACGCCGCTGAAGTCGAACTCGACGACCTCAGACTTGCTTGCGTCGATGCTTTGATACTGAGCACTCTCTATCATCTTTCCGATAAGTTTGACGCACCTGGTAGTGCCGTTGTCGGATTGTTGAATTTGCAGATCTGCGGTCATCGCCTCTCCAATTTGGTCGGTTAGACGGCGCTGACTTTGCCGTTGCGAATGAGAAAGAGGAACTGCTTGTCCGGCCACTCTTCGAGCTCCAACTCTGTCTTACATGCCGCGCACGCGCCATTCTTCGTTACTGCTTGCAGCCCAATGACCGCGAGTTCGTCGCTGCGCATCAATACGTCAGTTCCGTTCCCGCATCCTGGACAGGAGTACGTAACGTAGAACGATTCGACCTCAAGGCCAGGGTGGCCCAGGAAGGAAATAAACAGATTCATATGTTTTACTAAGGTGGTGGAACAATTAGTCAAGCGGATGGCCAGCGTGGTTGGCAACGACTTCATGAATCGTCCCCAACGCAGCAGGCCCATCGAGTTGCAGCGATAGACGCCATGGAGATCGATATTGACCTTAACAATGCCCGTCCAGTCCAGCGACGGAAGAACGGCATGTTCGTCTAAGGCGCCCGTTAGCGTCAGCGTTAGGTGACCTGGGGTGCGTTCGACTTCGCTTGTTATTCCTAGACCAGTCGTCAATTTTTTTCCGCAAACATGAAATTGAAAATTTTTCCGCCTTCGCTGAACGCCTGGTAGCTCTTGGAGATCTTTGCGACCAACGTCACTATTGTATGTTCGCCGGGGCGCACGACAAACTGCAAGTAGCTCGCGCAATTAAACATCAAATACAGCCCGACGCCGGCCCCCCCAGGGCCTGGGCGAATTTGATCAGCGCCTTGGGCCAGGCTGCGGCTCAAGGCTTCGACCATTTGAAAGTGGGTGAGCGTTCCGTAAAAATCAGTGACTTCGACTGCCAAATGATCATCATCGCAGCCAAAGCGGATCATCATTCCATCTGAACTCGAAGGTTTAGATGAGGCTCCGGCGGGTGCATCGATCATGGCATTCATCATCATTTCTGAAATGACCGAAACGACGATTTCTGGAAACTCCTGAAACGTCGGACGGGAAACCAATAAATTTTGAATTCTTCCAAGGCAAGCGTCACGATCGACGTCCTTTTTAAGGCGCTCGGTCGCAATTTGGGTGTTTGGCGCCAGGCAACTCTGAATATCGACCGGCTTTTGTCTAAGTTGCCGCATGACAAAGGCGGCAAGCTCTCCTTGCCCAAACTCCCTGGCTTTCGAGATCATGCAGGTCACAGACGAATGCGCAGACAGCGTGCGAATGATTTGGTCGTCGTCTCCGACGACA
>JAYWBY010000486.1:0-4069 GCA_043781115.1 Pseudomonadota bacterium | reverse complement strand
AGCGACGAGCGGAGAATATTGGAAGAGGCTTCCATTCTTTTGACAGACAAAGCGGCGTATCAAGCCATGAGCCGGGCACACAATCCCTACGGTGACGGCAAGGCGGCCGTAAGGATCGCTTCATTTCTAGCGACGGAGCGTATGCAATGAAAGTATGCGTAATGGGTCTCGGCTATATTGGCCTACCCGCGGCAAGTCTTTTGGCCACTAAGGGCTTCCAGGTCCATGGCGTCGACGTCAAGTCCGACGTGGTCAAGACCATCAGCAAGGGCAACATTCATATCTTCGAGCCCGACCTGGACGTCCTGGTCAAGTCCGCGATCAATAGCGGCAACATGACCGTTTCGACCAGCCCGACGGCCGCCGACGTCTTCATCATCTGCGTGCCGACGCCGTTCAAGCCGGGCCATTTGCCCGACCTCGATTTCGTCGAAGCGGCCGCAAAGGCGATCGCCCCGTTCGTCGCTCCGGGCAATTTGGTACTTCTCGAATCAACGAGTCCGGTCGGCACGACGGAAAGGATCGTCGACTGGCTGACAGATAAGCGCCCGGACCTTCGTCCCTCGACGCGTGGCGGCGCCCGCGGCGATGCCGCACCGGTCTATTTTGCGCACTGCCCTGAGCGGGTCCTCCCGGGATATATCCTCAAGGAGCTGGTCAACAATGACCGTATCGTCGGTGGCATCGACGCGGCATCGACAGAGAAGGCGTGCGAATTCTATCGCTCCTTCGTCAATGGCGAGGTTCTTGCGACCGATTCGCGAACGGCCGAAATGGCCAAGCTCGTGGAGAATTCCTTTCGCGATGTGAACATCGCCTTTGCCAATGAGCTGTCGATCATTTCCGACAAACTCGGCATCGACGTCTGGAAGCTCATTGAATTGGCCAATCGCCATCCGCGGGTCAAGATCCTACAGCCTGGACCCGGCGTCGGCGGCCACTGCATCGCAGTGGATCCGTGGTTCATCGTCCATTCGTCTCCCGACGAAGCCCGGCTTATTCGCACGGCGCGAGAGGTCAACGACAGCAAGCCGCACTTCGTCGTCAATCAAGTCATGGAGCACGCCAAGAAATTTAAATCGGCGACCATCGCCTGTCTCGGCCTTTCTTATAAATCCGACATCGACGACCTCCGCGAAAGCCCGGCGGTCGAGATCGTTCACGCCATCGCCAAGCGGCATCCCGGCACAGTGCTAGTCGTCGAGCCGCACATCAAGACGCTGCCATCGTCTTTTGTCGCTCAGAAAAACGTCTCGTTGGCACAAGGCGGAGAGGCATTGGCCATGGCGGACATCGTAGTTCTTCTCGTCAACCACAAAGCTTTTCTCAACATCGATCAAGTGCTGCTGGCGGAAAAGGTCATCGTCGACACGCGCGGTATTTGGCGATGAAACAAGTCATGGTCGTCCAGGGGCAAGCGGTCGTCGAAGAAGTGCCGGCGCCCCAGGTTGAACCCGGAACAGTCCTGGTCCGGGTCGAAAATTCCTGCATTTCGGTTGGCACCGAAATGAGCGGCTTGACCACTAGCTCGATGCCGCTTTGGAAGCGCGCCTTGCGCCAGCCTCAGAATCTGAAAAAAGTTATCGACATGGCGAAGTCCAACGGTATCGCTAGGACCTATAGCTTCGTGCAAGGTCGAGTTGGGTCGGGGAATGCCACGGGTTATTCGGCGGCGGGAACAGTCATCGCTGTCGGAGCTGGCATTGATGACGTGGAAGTCGGCGACCGTATGGCTTGCGCTGGGGCACAGTGTGCTCATCATGCCGAGTTCATTCGCGTGCCGCGGAACCTCGCCGTACCGATTCCGGATAATTTGGATATGCCCGCCGCCAGCACGGTGACCTTGGGTGCCATTGCGCTGCAAGGCGTCAGACGGGCATCGCCGACGCTTGGCGAATGTTTCGTCGTTGTCGGACTTGGCGTGCTGGGACAGATTACCGTCCAGTTGCTGAAGGCCAACGGCTGCCGCGTCATCGGCAGTGACCTCGACAAAGAGCGTATCGCCAAAGCGATCTCGATGGGCTGCGACGCAGGCCTGCACCCGGATGACGGCCCGGCGGCCGACCAGGTCGCGCGTTTGACCGACGGTCTGGGGGCGGACGGCGTCATCATCACGGCCGCAGGCACTTCGAATGAAATTGTCGCGCAGGCCTTCCGCATCACCCGAAAAAAAGGACGCGTCGTGCTCGTCGGCGACGTTGGGCTGAGTCTCAGTCGCGCAGATTTCTTCGAGAAAGAGATCGATTTCTTCATCTCGTCGTCTTACGGACCGGGCCGGTACGACCGGCGCTACGAAGAAAAGGGCTTGGATTATCCGGTAGCCTTCGTGCGCTGGACGGAAAACCGCAACATGGGCGAGTACCTGCATCTGTTGTCGACTAAGCAGGTCAAGATCGAACCGCTTGTCGCCCAAGTCTTCCCGGTCGACCAAGCAACCGAGGCCTATCGCTCACTACAGCAACAGACTCGTCCGCTAATGGTCCTCTTGTCCTATGCGCATGATGGCAACGTCGGGCCAACGTATGTCGTGCCAAATCCCAAGGGCGCCCCTTCGTCCTCGGGGCGGATTCGGTTGGCTCTCGTCGGTGCCGGGGGTTTCGCCAAAGGCATGCATCTTCCGAACATTCAAGCGCTCGGTGACAAGTTCCATCTGCGCGCCGTGATGAGCCGCACCGGCCACAACGCCGTCGGAGTCGCCAAGCAATTTGGCGCGGCCTATTCGACTACGGACTACCAAGCCGTCTTGGCGGATCCTGAGGTCGATGCTGTCATCATCGCAACGCGGCACAGTCTTCATGCGGAGATGACGCTCGAGGCGCTAAAGGCCGGTAAGCATGTGCTCGTCGAGAAACCGCTGGCATTGACCTTACAAGAGCTCGAGCGGATCGAGCACTATTTCGTGGAAGCTGGAGGCAAGAGTCGCCAGATCCTATTGACGGGCTTCAATCGCCGTTTCTCGGTCTATGCCAAGCGCATTCATGAAATTATCAAGACTCGAACGGCGCCTATGGTCATGGTCTACAAGATGAACGCCGGTTACATCCCCATGAATCATTGGGTCCACACGGAAGAAGGCGGCGGGCGCAACCTCGGCGAGGCCTGCCACATTTACGACCTCTTCACCTTTCTTACTGGTTCGAATGTAGTCGATGTGCGCGCTGCTGCAGTTAAGTCCACCAATGCTTATTATTCAGCTACCGACAACTTTACAGCCTCGATGACCTTCGAGGACGGTTCGATCGCGACGTTGATTTATACCGCGATGGGAAGCAAGGACTACCCGAAAGAGCGTTTGGAAGTGTTCGTGGACGGCAGCGTCATCGAACTCGACGACTACAAGGAGCTTAGGATCACCGGAGCCAAGCACAAAGGTCTGACGACGACGCTGAACGAAAAAGGTCAGAGGGAAGAGCTCGAGGACTTGGCCAAGGCTATCCTCGGCGGCGGCGAATGGCCGATTCCACTTTGGCAGCAACTTCAGGCATCAAGAATCGCTTGCAGAGTGGAAGAACAGATCCGGAGGCCGTAGCTGTGTGTGGCATCGTTGGTACCCTGACCTTCAATCGAGACCGCTTTCGCGTCACACGGCCCTATATCGAAAAGATGCGGGACACGATGATTCACCGCGGGCCGGACGGCGGCGGTGCTTGGGTGTCTCCGGAAGAAAATATCGGACTCGGCCATCGGCGTCTCTCGATCATCGACCTTTCTGCGGCTGCCGACCAACCAATGGCGAACGGCAACGGCAAGATCTGGCTGACCTTCAATGGTGAAATCTACAATCACGCCGACATTCGCAAAGAGTTGGAGAGCCTTGGGAAGTATCAGTGGAAGACCAGTCACTCCGACACCGAAGTCATCATTCATGCCTTCGAGGAATGGGGTATCGACTGTATCCACCGATTCCGCGGCATGTTCGCCTTTGCCCTCTGGGATGGTCGGAAGAATGAGCTCTGGTTAGTGCGCGACCGGATCGGGGTCAAACCGCTCTACTATACGATTCAAAACGGTCGGATCGTCTTTGCCTCCGAGATCAAAGCGATCCTCCAGGATCCCGGCGTAAGCCGTT